>CANHPI010000359.1 GCA_947462425.1 Bacteroidota bacterium | reverse complement strand
TTGATCAATATTAAAATTTGCTCCAATAACAAAATCTAAATTATTTTTAATGACTCGAGAATGAAACAAATTTAAATTACTAAATCCTGGGAATGAATTATTACCATTGCTTTTGTACCAGTTTTCTGCTGGAGAATTAGGGATACTATATTGGCCCGCAGAATAATTAATACTTGTTTTTGGCTTACTACGAGGATAGGCAGTACGAATATTAATCACTCCATTTAATGCTGATGAACCATATAATACAGATGATGCCCCTTTGATCACTTCAATTTGTTCAATATTTTCAACAGGAATATAACTCCACTCTGGCCTACCAGCATCACCACTTAGCAAGGGCACACCATCAACCACAATGGCTACTCGACTTCCAACACCAAAAGTAAATCCACTTCCACCTCTAATTTGAGGGTCGTTATCAATAATAGTTAAACCAGGAACTTGTTCTAAAACAGTTTCAATACTAGTTGTGTTTTTATTTTGGATTAAATTTGGTTTAATAACTTCCATAGAAACTGTTAACTCCTCCAATTTTTGTTCGAACTTACCCGATGAAACAACTACAGTTTCTAAGGTTTTAGAGGTTTGCTTCAGTGTGATATTTTTTTGAGTAATTTGATTTTCTTTAATAATTACAGAAAACGTATCACTTTGCAATCCTAAAAAACTGCAAACCATTTTATAATAACCAGTGTCTAAAACTAACACATAATTACCTTCACTATCTGTAGAAGTACCTTTTGATAAATCATTTAATAATTGAATGGTGGCGCCAATGGCAGGTTCTTTAGAATCCTTATCAAATATATTTCCCTTTAAAACACCTGTTCCGGTTTGAGAATAAATAAAAGATGAGCATACTATTAATGCAATAAATAGTAATAGGTGTGATTTAATCTTCATAATTTAAAAAAGAAAAACCCTAACTTATCAGTTAGGGTTTTATAATAACAGTTTTACTAATTAGTCGATAAACAATTTACCAAATTTACCTTGAGCTTTACCACTTACTTTATACATATAAATTCCTGATTTTAATGAAGAAACATGAATTGTATTTACACTATTATTATCCATTAATTGCGACAAAACAATCTGTCCAGTAGCATTGAAAATTTCGATTGTTGATTGTTCAGTATTTTTATTAAGGAAATCAACATAAATATTTTTATCAAAATAATACACTTTAACATTTTTAGTAAATTCATTTTCATTAATTGCTGTTGGATTATTGTAAATAAGTTCTAAATCATCTACCCATAATTTACTTCCAGATCCAGAAAAACCAGGAGCAACAGTTAATTGATTATTAGAGGATGTAATGTTTACCATAATAAATGCTGGAGTATTTGAATTAACATAATTAAAAGGTACTGTGAAGCGTTTCCAAGAACCTTGATTAGAAGCTGGAGATACATATAAAGCATCACCAATTTTATTAGCTGATAAGTCGGTATGATTACTATTAACTGGAGCAGCAGGATCATAATAATCACCCGAATGAAGCACTGCATAAACTTTAGCCTGCTCAGCGCTAGCACCCGTTCCACTAGTAGCCTGTGTATATTTATACCAACCAACAATACTATCTGGCCTTCCGGTAAATGCTATTTTATCAGAACCAGTTGCACTAAGGTAGCCCTGCGACTTATTTGTACTAGGAGCATTTACAACACCGGTAGTTACATTACCATTAACTACAGCTAAAATGTAGTATACCGTTTCAACACGCACGCATGAATTACCAGTATGTGCGCTAGATGTTTCCTGAAAACATGTTTGAGGTCCTGATGATGCCAAGCCGGTACCAGTTTTATTTGAATTCCAAAACGTAGGCTCAACCGAAGCGCCTGAACCTCCCCAGTTTTCAAAACCAGCATTTGGTATTTGGGTTTGACCTATAGAAAATAAAGAAATTGTAAAAGTTAAAATTGTAGTAAAT
Organism: Bacteroidota bacterium; assembly: GCA_947462425.1. The sequence goes on along the minus strand of CANHPI010000359.1, from coordinate 1,058 downwards.
GTTTTTTTCATATGTAGATATTTATTTTTTTTTAGTTGTCATATGGTTTAGCCAGTTTATCTTCATTTGTGTTTGTGTTTTAGCAATCATGGCTATTTCATATGTAGATATTTATTGTTTTTTTTGTCATATGGTTTAGCCAGTTTAATAATTGGTGTTTATGTTTTGGCAAACATGGCTATTTCATATATTTAAATTATTGTTTTTTTGTTTCGTTGAGTTCTTCGCAATGGTGCCTTGGTAAACATGGCTATTTCATAGATTTTGGTTAAGGTTAAATAATTTATATCTAATTTTTATATAAAATGTAGTCTTTTTTTACTTTGTTTAAAGTAGCAAAAATACAAATAAAATAGACTTTTAATAATTTTTATCGCTAATTGATTAACCCGTTTTTTACCCTCGTTTTAGTATTTTATTTTTTCGTCGTTAAATCAAACTTTAGCTGAGTAGAATTAACAAAAAAACAAAGTTTACTATCCCATACTTTTTAAAACAAAATATTGTATGCCTCTATATGCTTAAATTTTAATATTTTCGCTTTCGCAAATGAAACATTCTGTATCTATAGTTAACTATTATAACACTACTCCATTTTTATATGGCATTAATCATTCAGGTTTTAAATCTCAAATAAATTTAGAATTAGATATACCAAGTGTTTGTGCTCAAAAATTAAAAAACAAACAGGTTGAAATTGGATTGGTGCCAGTTGCTATATTACCTGAATTAGAATCATACCAAATTATTACGGATTATTGTATTGGAGCTATTGGCAAAGTAGATAGTGTAAAACTGTTTTCAGAAAAACCTTTAGAAGAGCTCACGCATATTTTATTAGACTACCAATCTAAAACCTCGGTTACTTTAGTACAAGTTTTAAATAAACATTTTTGGAAAAAAAACATTCAATTTATTAATGCTAGCGAAGGTTTCGAAAATCAAATTACAGGAACTACAGGAGCAGTAATTATTGGCGACAGAACTTTTGGTTTGACTTCATATCCTTATCAATACGACCTTGCTGAAGAATGGCAAAAATTTACAGGTTTACCTTT
>CANHPI010000358.1 GCA_947462425.1 Bacteroidota bacterium | reverse complement strand
AGGCGACACATGTGTCGCCTATTTTTATTAAACCTTGTCATGACAATATTTCTATGATATATTAAAAGATAATATTGAATTTTATGTATTTGATTTTTAATCTGACAATTCTGCTCCTTTCAACCCTTTGTGTTACCCTGTGAAATAATACATTTACTAATAGGCACATATATTGACTTACAGAAAGTAAAATATACTATGTCATTAATGAACCCAGAATTATTAGAAGTAGCATTACGTCCATTAGTTGAAAAGATAGTAGAAGAGAAAGTAGAAGCCTTTAAGAATGAGTTTTTAGAAAAAAACGCAATTTCTCAAGAAGAAGAAAAACCTATTCCTGTAAAAGAAATGTCTGTAATTCTCGGTATTTCAGTTAGCCACTTATATAAGAAGTGTAGAAATAAAGAAATGCCTCATAAGAATAAGTTTGGCAGACTCTATTTCTACCTGTCAGAGATTAAAGAGTGGATGGATGATTAAAGTTTCAACATTTTGAATTGATGAATAAATTGATTTTGTGAATTGAAAAACTGGAATAAATATAATCCTCCTGAAAGAGAACTAAAATCTAGTTTTGAATCTGAATTTAAGTTAAATAGTTTTTTAACTACTTGTCCATTTGAAATTAACACTATGTGTAAATTAATTTTTTGTTGCCCATTTAGAGAAAATGATAAATTTGAAAAATTCCTAATTGGATTAGGGCTTAACTGGATGTACTGATTATTGTCTAAATGATATACATCTGTTACTAATGGCATTGCATTATGATAGTACAATTCACTCGTTTGGCTAATACAATTACTCAAACTAGTTCTTACTGAATAGCTTCCTGCTATTTTTGGCAAAAATCTAGAAAATGTATCTATTGTGGAAATTTGAACGCCATCTTTAAACCATATATTACCAAACAAATTAGACGACTCTAAATAATTATCATTAGCTCTTTTTATAATAGGCTTTGGTGGTACTTTTAAAATATTTATGAAATAATTTGCTCTAGGACTCTCGCATTTTGTTGAATTATTAATTTGACTGAAGTAATATTTATAAATTCCAACTTCATTTGTATTTTGAACTGGCGCTGTTGTTACACCTGTACCTCCAACTAAAGAATTATACCAAATAATTGAATTCCCGGTATTAGATTGTGCACTTAAAGATATACTTGCAGAATTCTGACAAGCATCAATACTAACATTAGCTAATTGATTTGGTATTGGGTTAACACTAACATTAGTGTATTTTGTAAATGAATAGCAACTATTTGCCAATACGTATGCTATATAAAGTCCAGACTTATTAATTTTAATCAAAGTGTCTGTTGAAAAATATCTTTGTGAATCCTGATTCAACCAATTGACAGATGTTGCATTTGAAACTGATAAACTTACACTACCACCCTCGCAAAATGTTATTGGACCAGAAGCGCTCACTTTCGGTGTTACGCAAGCCTTGAATCCAGTTTTTTCAAATGAATGTGATTCGTTGAGAATTTTAACTGTACCATCTTGAGCAGAATCAGGTATAGTTGCTTGAATTACACTATCTGATTTAATTTCAAAAAACAAAGCATCTTTATTTCCAATAATGACCTTTTTAATACTACTTAAATTGTCGCCTTTTATAATCATAACTACATATAAACCTGCACTAGTTGGACTGAAGGAATAAATTTTAGGCTGATTATATTTTATATATGAAATTGTAGCAATACCGCCAGGGGTTTTAACAGAAAGTCTCCCTGATATCGCACCATTGATTATTAATCTCAATGTTGAGTCATTTAAGACTGTATAATTGCTAATTAAAAAACCACCTATTTTTACTTGACTTGTATTTGTTAAGTTTTTTCCCTTAACAAATAAAGTATCCCCATCACCTATAATGTAAGAAGAAACACTACTTACAATTGGTGCGGCAGCTTCAGAAAAAGCTTTTGAAGAGAATAACCCCCTTCCATGAGTTGAGGCAATTAATGTAAAATCACTATTTCTTAATTGTAACATGTCCGTTCTAACATTAGCAAATCCATTATTCGTCTGAGTCCATGTTGGGCTAGTAGCACTTAGATTGGTTGTAGAATAAGTCCCAAGCTCTGTAGCCAATACAAGCTCTTCCCCATATTTATTTGGATTGAAAATAGCCCAACGAACAGGTATATTGGGAAAATTTGAACTTTTATTCTGCCACGTCGATCCTCCGTCTCTCGTATACCAAATTTTAGGGATACCATAATTATAAAATGTTACTGCCAATTCATTTTCATCTCTTCCGAATGCAATACTTGAAATATTACCTCCGCCTGGGAATGATGAGCTACTTATATCTATTACCTGTGGAGTTGACTGTGCATTTAAAACTATATATAATTTAGGTTTTCTATTAATATCTTTTGTGCCTAAAAATAAAGTTGACGAAAATTCATAAAACGGCGAAACCATCATTGAAGTAATCGGCATACCACTTATTAATCCGGGAATTTTTACTGAATCTGCTTTAGGTGATGTACCTGTTACATTTAATACCCTATATATATACTCATCATTTCTATTTGTATATAAAATATGTAAATTATTATCATAAGCAGCATAATTAATAAATTGCCCGTTATTATCGTTTTTTAATAATTGCAAATAACTCCATTGGTTATTTTTTTTATAAATTTTACCAAAATCATTCTTAGTGGTTGAAACGATATAATTATCTTTCTCGTTTTGATCAATAAAACAATAACCGCCATCACCACCTCGTATATCATACGTTTCATTAACTCCTGATTTTTCAAAAAGTTGAGTGCCATTGTCTTGTGCACCTGCAAGAAAGAGTGTATTATCTATATTTGGATCAATTGCTGCACTATAAAATTGAGTAATATTATAATTTTTATTTCTTGATTTAATCACTTTTAATGAATCGGCACCTTTAATATTTGATGTATAAAAAACACCGCCATCAGTTCCGAATATAACTTCATTTGATGAGCCTGGCTTATAAACAATATTTAAATGATCAGCATGTACGGTAGAAATTTTTGTTAATAAATTCATATTTTGATTTTCAGACCATTTACTAATTT
>CANHPI010000357.1 GCA_947462425.1 Bacteroidota bacterium | reverse complement strand
TGATTATACAAAATCAAAACAGGATTTATCATATAAAGAAACCTGTACTAAAGTAAATGAATTACTAACGGCCTCAGTTGAAAGACAGTTAGTTGCAGATGTTCCATTTGGCGCATTTTTATCTGGTGGCATTGATAGTAGCGCTATTGTTGGTTTAATGAGCAAGGTGTCTTCACAAAAAGTACAAACATTTAATATTAGTTTTGATGAAAGTCAATTTTCTGAAGCAAAATATGCTAAACAAATAGCCACAAAGTTTAACACTGAGCATCACGAAATTAAATTAACATCAAACGATTTTTTAAAGCAATTACCTGAAGCTTTAGCCGCTATTGATCATCCAAGTGGCGACGGCCCAAATAGTTATATTGTATCAAAAGCTACTAAAAATGCTGGTATAACAATGGCTTTATCTGGTTTAGGAGGTGATGAGTTATTTGCAGGCTACGATATTTTTAAACGTTATTACGAATTAGAAAAAAAAGGCTGGTTAAACATTGTTCCTGCAAAAGGATTACTTGGTAAGGTTTTAGCAGCTAAAAATAAATCGGTGCAAGCTGATAAAACATCGGAGATATTAAATTTAGATACCATTAACGGTTTTAATTCTTATCCTATAAATCGGAAGTTATTTAATCAAAAAGATTATAAAGCTTTATTAAAAAAAGAATATAATGCAGATGATTTTATTAAAAATAGTATCAAGAAAAGTGAGACTGATAAAAAACATGTACTAAGCAGAGTTTCTTTATTTGAGATACAAACTTATATGCAAAATGTTTTATTACGAGATGCTGATCAAATGAGTATGGCAGTTGCTTTAGAAGTTCGCGTACCTTTTTTAGATTATAAATTAGTTGAATTTGCATTAAGTATTAATGATGAATATAAATATCCTCACTCTCCAAAAAAATTATTGGTTGATGCTTTAGGTGATTTGTTGCCAAGTGATATTACTAATCGGCCAAAAATGGGTTTTGTATTACCATGGAAAGAATGGTTAAAAGAGGATTTAAAAGATTTTTGTGAAGCTAATATTGCTCAGTTTTCTAAACGGTCTTTTGTAAACAGAGATGCTGTGCTTTTAACATGGAATCGTTTTTTAAATAATGATCCAAAAATTACCTGGAGTAGAGTTTGGCATTTAGTAGTATTAAATAACTGGATAAATACACATCAGATTGAGTGCTAAAAAAACGATATTAATTTTATGCGACTGGTTTTTGCCGGGTTATTTGGCTGGTGGCCCTATTCAATCAATAGCTACTTTAACAAAGCAACTTGGCGATGCTATTGATTTTAAAATCATTACTACTGATAGAGATTTTAAATCTAAAAAACCTTATGAAAATATCGCCATAAATACTTGGACTAATTATGACGGTAGAGCTGTTTTTTACATTAGTCCTGAAAACATGAATTCTGAATTTGTATTGAAACTAATACAAGACACCCCTCATGATATAATTTATATGAATAGTTTGTATTCGAGGTTGTTTACCATTTTACCTTTAAAATGGAGGCTTCAAAAAAAAATACAATCTAAAATAGTACTTGCTCCACGAGGTATGTTAAGAGATAGAGCATTAGCAGTTAAGCCATTAAAAAAGCATTTGTTTTTGTTATATGCTCATTTTACTGGATTGTTTAAAAATATTCATTGGCAATCCACTTCCAAGCAAGAATCAAAAGAAATTAAAAAACGGATTGGCGAAAATGTTCATTTAACCGAAGTGTCAAATTTGCCAGCTAACTCATGCGAAGTTAAATTAATTGAAAAACAAAAAGGACAATTAAGATTATGTTTTATAGCGAGAATAGTTGATATAAAAAATTTAAATTTTGCAATAGATGTTTTAAAGGAAGTAAAATATGGAAATGTAATCTTTGATATTTATGGTCCAAAAGAGGATGAAGATTACTGGTTAATTTGTGAAAATAATGCAAAGTTATTACCTAATAATATTTCTTTTAGTTATAAATCAGTTTTAAAACCTGAAGAAATATGTAGTACAATGAATCAATATCATGCTTTGTTTTTACCAACTCAAACAGAAAATTTTGGGCACGTTATTGTTGAAGCTCTTAAAAACGGTCGTTTAGTTGTTATTTCAGATCAAACTCCTTGGAGAAATTTACAAAATGAGTATGCTGGTTTTGATATTTCATTAGATGATAAAGTGAAATTTATTGAGGCAATAGGAATGCTAATAAATTTAAATCAGTCTGAATTTGATGCCATGAGTAAAACATGTATTTCATATATTAATCATCAATTAAATTTAGAAGAAATTAAAGCACAATATTTAAAACTATTTAATTAATGAATTTATTTATTACCGGTATAGGAACCAATGTTGGTAAAACTGTTGTATCTGCAATTTTAACAGAGGCATTACAAGCTGATTACTGGAAACCCATACAAAGTGGAACCATTGAGGGTAAAGATTCTGAAACAGTTACATCTTTAATTTCAAATTCAAAAACAGTTATCCATCCTGAAACCTATTTATTAAAACAACCTTTATCACCTCATTTTGCTGCCAAATTAGATGGTGTAACTATTGAAATGGAAAAGTTACAATTACCGACTACATGCAATCATTTAATTATTGAAGGTGCTGGAGGTTTATTAGTGCCAATCAATAAAAATGAATATGTTATAGATGTTGCAAAAAAAATAGATTGTGAAATTGTACTAGTTATTTCCAGTTACTTAGGCTGCATTAATCATACCTTATTATCAATTGAGTATTTAAAAAGAAATAATTTTAAAATTTACGCTTTGGTTTTTAATGGTGATTTTGATTTAGAGGTGAAACAATCTATTTTAGATTATACATTAAATCCAATAATTATTGATATCCCAACGTTAAACACATTATCTAAGCAATTAATTAGCGAGATTTCAATGAAGGTAAAGAATCAAATAACCTTATAAACAAGGTGTTTTATAATTCTCTATTTCACTTATGATTTGTATCTTTACAACTCTTTAAAATAGAGTATTATGATAAAGCCAATAAAATTAATTGAAGTAAAAAGTGAAATAGGAGCAGGTACTCGTGGTTCGAGTATGGG
>CANHPI010000356.1 GCA_947462425.1 Bacteroidota bacterium | reverse complement strand
AGTCATAACCGTTGATGTGATGACAGCTCCACCCTCAATCGAATAACGATAAGTAGCAACTCCTCCAGAAACACCGGTTACCGTGTAAGAACCAGTTGCGCCTGCGCAACTGGCAGGACTTGCAGTTCCAGTTATAGCAGTTGGGGTTGATGCAGCAATAACAGATGTTGTTTGCGTTAATAAACATCCGTTTGCATCTTTAACAGTAACTGAATATATTCCGGGAGCCAAACCTGTTGTTGGAGATATTGCGGAAAAAGCGCCATTATTGATAGCATAAGTATACGCAGGCGTACCTCCGGATCCAGAAAAGGTAAAGCTACCATTATTGTTACCACAAGTGGCATTTGTTGATGTTATTGCAATGCTTGATGGACCAGGAGTCATCGTTAAGGTTGGAGAAAGTGTAAAAGTACAACCAAGATTACTTGTTAGTGTTATAGTGGGTGAACCTACACCTAATCCTGTAATAGTTTGCCCGGTAACTGTTCCAGAAGTGCTGGTAATAGTTGAGATAGACACTGTATTTGTAGGAATAATAGAAATAATACCATTATTTTGACCACAACTTGGATTCGTAAAAGATAATGCAGCTGCAGGTGGAGGGTTTATAGCAACAGTAGCTGTATTTGATGTAGGGCAACCATTAGAAGTACCACTAACAGTGTAAACTGTTGTACTTGCTGGGTTTGCCGTGACAACTGAGCCTGATGTTGCACTTAAGTTTGTGTTTGGGCTCCAATTATAATTTGACGCTCCGCTCGCTGTAAGTGTAGCAGAGGAAGTTCCCGAACAAATGGAAGCGCTATTTACTGATATAGTAGCAATTGGAACTACAGAAACAGTGCTAATTGCTGAAACGGTAGCTGTACAAAACGTATTTGAACCAGTAACAATGTAGGTACTAGTTGTGGCTGGACTGGCGACAACAACACTACCAGAAGAACTACTTAAATTAGTACTTGGACTCCAAGTGTAACTTGAAGCGCCTGTTGCGGTGAGGGTTGCAGAACCTCCAGCACAAGCGGAGCTTGATGTAACGCTAATGCTTTGAGAATTAACAGTAACAGTAAAAACCCTGGATGCAGAGCATCCATTTGAAGTCCCCGTTACTGTATAAACTGTGGTAACTGATGGCGATGCTGTAACTACCGAGCCCGTTGTTGCACTTAAATTGATATTTGGTGACCAAGAAAATGTAGAAGTGCCTACAACTGATGTTGATGCGGTTAATGTTGCAGATTGGCCAACACAAATAGATGGTGATGCTACGGTCGGGGCTAATACTCCAAGCGTTGCTGTTCCTCCAAATAAAATATTAAATCCTAATCCACCAGCAGTCCAGTTATTAACCATTAACATATACGTTTGTCCAGCAGTAACATTCATTGGAGCAGTCCATCCATTACCACTTACGATTTCAGAAAGATCTACCGCCCCATTTCCTAAACCTGTATTTCCAGTGGTTGCTGCATAAGAACATCTTAAAGGAGCGCCCAAGGCACTACAACCTACATTCGGTCCAAATACAGCATAATCAAAGTCATCTGCATTGGTATTAGGATCAATAGTAAATGTTAAAGAGCCTGAAGTTGAGGCTGTAAATTGATACCAATTAGAATAGTTTTCTCCTGTTATGCAACTTGCTCCACCACAACCTTCGGTCACGTTTAATCCTGGCCCATTTGACGCATCATTTAATCCTAAATTTGAACAAATATAAGTTGCAGCACAAGCATCTGAGTTACCAGTAGGTTGAGCAGCAGCACAAGGAACACATGAAATAGATGCAGTAAACCCTGCGCCAACTACACTCCCATCTGAAAGAAAACGAAAAGTTAAGCATCCAGAACTGTTATTTGCCGTATAACTGAAAGGTACTGCGGGAGCCCCCCAAATTCGACCGGCATTAGGACCTACAGCAATAGCTGGTGCAGTAGTAAAAAACGCGCTATTTTGAGCCGGACCATTACCAATTGTTAAAAAATCAAATCCAGATTCAGTATCAAACGCCGAAAATGTAACTCTGAGACAATTACCAGGACTTGTAGGGCAAATTGTTTGGTAAATGCCAGCTCCATTAATTGAATTTCCAATATTATTTGGATAATTTGCATTTCCACCAGGATCAAGTAACGTTCCGGAACATGTTCCAATTGGGCAACCGCCACTATACGTTGATTGGACACCTACAGAAGGTGTAATAATAATTTGTGAAAACGAAAGCGATAAAGCAAACAAAAATACTATTGTGTAAAGTTTTTTTTTCATATATTTTTAAAAAATAAATTGACTTAATTTTATTCAGCGATTTTACTAGCAGGATCCTTTTGAACCATATTTGAAGGAAGCAAAAGTTTTTTATCAGCTTCCATTTTATTGAGCGAAAAAAGAATTAATTGTAATCCTGAATCCTCGTCAAAAACTAATACATTTTCATCTAATTTGCGCTGCAAATAGTATTTATTGATATCAATTTTTTCAAATTGCTCGTTTGTATAATTCTTATGGCCATTTACCTCAAAAGATTTAGAATAAATATAATCTAACATGGCTAATTTTACGGGATAATTATTCAACTCAGCTATATCAGCAGATGAATAATTTTTTTCAAGCATAATCTTTGATAATCTTTCAATTTTAACACTATAATTCTGCTGTTGCGAAAAAATTGCGCTAAAATTTAATATAAGTAAAAGGAAGTAAAATAGTTTAGTCATGGTTTCAAATCATTTAATGCTGTTTAGTTTAAAACAAATATATTACAATTTTTTCACAACTTTATTGTCATTATTGCTTTTTTAATAATTCAAACAGCTACTTCACTAATTCAAACTTCAAAAATAAACTCTAGGCCTTGTTTTTTATTAATTTAACTTTAATCCTGCTTTGTTTTCACTAAATTTGTATAAATACGCATTAATTGGGTTCAGAAAAAAATATCTTATTATTAAAATTAGATGAGTTTATACGCAAGTATTACAAAAACCAACTCATTAAAGGTTTGTTATATACAAGCGGCTTATTAGTTGCCGGTTTTTTATTTTTAGTTGTTGCCGAATACTTTGCGGAATTTAACACCACAATTCGTACTGTTTTATTTTATTT
>CANHPI010000355.1 GCA_947462425.1 Bacteroidota bacterium | reverse complement strand
CAGACAAATCAATGGAGGAACAAAAGGAACTGATTGAACATGCTTTAAATATTTGGAAGGGTCCATTAGAACAAGTAGATGATATTTTGTTGATAGGAATTAGAATTTAATCCGTATTAAAATAGAACTAACAACAAATATGAATTTCAAATTATAAAGATTGTCTTCAAATTAACTTATCAAAAATCAACTTTCTATTTGTTTCATTTTTATTGTAAATAAGTTCGATAATTTGTAGATATCTACGCTAGCCAAAAAGAGTTCGAAAATAAATTGGTAGAATCAATAAAACTCAAATCCGCAATAGATTGCGGATTTGAGTTTTTTGTTAATTTTAATTGTAGTCTTAAATTAAAAATTGAAGTAATTTTTTAACTTAAAAATATTTTTTAATATAAGCTTCAAATTTTTTAACATCAATTATTGAAATATTACTTCCCTTAATTTCAATTAAATTTTCTTGTTTAAAATCACTTAATGTTCTAATAAGTGATTCTGTAGCAGTTCCAACAATATTAGCTAAATCTTCGCGAGAAATAGAAATACTAAAAATATCTTTAGTATTTTGCTGATATTGTTTTTGTAATTTAAGTAAAGCTTCTGCAACTCTTTTCTTTACGCTGCTATAAGCCATTTGCAATAATTGAACTTCTTTTTCCTGAACTTCATTTGATAACAACTTAACAAAACGTTTCATAACGCCATGATTATTATTTAATAATGCATAAAAATCTTCTTTAGGAATTAATACTACAGTTGAATCATCTAATGCTTCAGCACTTTCGTTATAAGGTGTTTCATCTAATAAGGATGTGTACCCAAAAAAATCTCCCTCTTTATGTAATGAAATAATAAGTTCTTTTCCATATTCATGTGCTCTAAAGGTTTTAATTTTTCCTTTTTGCAATAAATATAAATAGTTTGGATTATTGCCTTCTGTATAAACTAACTCTTTTTTTTTATAGGTTTTTATTTTTGCAGAATCACTTAAATTTTTAAGTTCTTGTAAAGATTTTGCTTCATCTAAAAATGTGTTTATACCAACTTCATCTCTGGTATAATCACGTTTTAAAGCTTCCGATTTTTTTAAACGACTTTCAACAGCCTTTAATAATTCAATATCATCAAAAGGTTTTGTAATGTAATCATCTGCTCCCATTTCCATGCCTTTTCTAAAATCACCACGTTCTGATTTTGCAGTTAAAAAGATAAAAGGGATAGCGGCTGTTTTTACATTTTTACTTAATAAATGTATAACGCCATAACCATCCAAAACAGGCATCATGATATCGCAAATAATTAAATCAATATCATTTGAATTTGCTGCTTCCACGCCAACTTTACCGTCTTCGGCCTGCAATACGTTGTAATTTGCAAGTTCTAAAATTTCGGCTGTATTCTCTCTAACTTCATGATTATCCTCAATTAATAATATTGTCTTCATCTTGTAATGGTAGGTTAATATAAAACACTGTTCCCTTATTTAATTCACTCTCAAATTTTATAGTTCCATTAAGTACTTCTACATATTTAGCAACTATACTCAATCCCAAGCCGGTACCCTGTATATTTAAGGCATTTTTGGCTCTAAAAAACCGTTCGAATAAACTTTTTTGTTCATCAAACGGTATTCCAATTCCATAATCTTTTACAACAATTTGTAATTCTGAACTTTTATTAATGGTAATGATTTCAATTGTTTGGTTTTCTAATGAAAACTTACTTGAATTTGAAACTAAATTTATAATGATATTTTTTAAAAATTGTTTATCACATATAAAATCTTCCTTTCCATCATGACTATAATTTACTTCTTGTCCTGGTTTTAAGAAATTACTTAGTTCATTAATTGTTTCATTAATGTAAGTGGGTATATTAATAGACACTAAGTTAGTATTGATTTTTCCTTCCTCTAATTTTCCGGCAGATAAAAAATCATTTAAAATTAAAGTCATATTTGAAACAGATGATTTAATTCTATCAACGTGTTTACGTCGTTTATCTTCCTCCTCTGCTGTTTTATATTTACCAATTAATGATGCTGAAGTTAATATGGTACTCAATGGAGTTCTAAATTCATGTGATGCCATAGTAACAAAACGAGATTTCATGTCATTTAATTCCTTTTCTCTTTCAAGTGCAATACTTAATTCATCCTTAGATACCTCTAATTCATGCATTGTTTCTTTAAGAATTTTGGTTCTCTCTTCAACTTTTAATTCAAGTTCTGCATTAACGCGTTTTATTTTTTCTTCTGCTAATTTTCTCTCTGATACATCAATTATAAATGCAATCACATATTGTTCATTATTACTTTTATAATGACTCAAACTTATTTCAATTGGAAATTCGGAGCCATTTTTTCTTTTTCCGCATAAATCCAAACCTTTTCCCATTGACCTTGGGTGCGGGTTTTGATTATAGCTATCTCTATGTTTTTGATGAGAATGCTCAAATCTGGTTGGAACTAATACTTCAATTTTCTGATTTATTAATTCATCCGTTTCGTATCCAAATAGCCTTTCGGAACTTGGGTTTGCGCGTATTATTTTTCCTAATCGATTTGCAATAATAATACCCTCAGTTGCATATTCAAAAAGAGCTTTTAAGCTTTCCATTTTTATTGAATTATTTCCTACCAAGGTATATATTTTTTTTACAACCGTCTAATTTATCGGTAGTTGGTATAATAAAAGGTGATATTAATCAGTTTTTTTTCTGACAATAGTCAGTAATCTTAAATTACTTTATATTCAAAGCTTATCCCATTATTTATACAATCAAAAAATAGTATCTTAAAATAAATAAAATTATTATTGGGCTGAAATATTTTTTTTTATTGAATAAAAAAATATACTGCTAATAAAATATTGTTTCTACAAGAATAAAACTCTGACCTAAATCATTTCATTAACTGATAAATGTCACTTATGCTCTAATTTATGGCTGGTAAGTTTGCACTGTGAAAGTTAAAGCTAAACCTAAACCTAATACAACTATACCTTGCTATCACTGCGGAGAGGATGTTAAAGACACTCAACACTATATTGAAGATAAATTTTTTTGCTGTAAAGGTTGTCAAACAGTATACGAAATCATAAATAAAAGTG
>CANHPI010000354.1 GCA_947462425.1 Bacteroidota bacterium | reverse complement strand
CAAATATGAAATAGCCATGTTTACCGAAACACAAACATAAATGAAGATAAACTGGCTAAACCATCCCGAATCAAGTTCGGGACAAGTTATGGCAACTTAAAAACAATAATATCTACACATGAAAAACAATAAAAATTACTTAATTAACCAATCAAAAATCGGTTTTAAAGAGGTTTTAACAAAATACTGTTTAAATCTTTACACATCCTAAAATGTTTAGGTATTATGTTTTTTTAATATAATGTTATATTTGTATTACTAAATCTTAAACAATTTGGAAACAACAATCATCATTACACTATTTATTGCAGCCTATTTTTTAGGATCAATACCTACGGCTGTGTGGTGGGGAAAGCGTTATTATGGAATTGACGTTAGAGAGTTTGGCAGTGGAAATGCAGGTGCAACAAATACTTTTAGAGTTTTAGGCAAAAAGGCAGGCATTCCAGTATTAGCCATTGATATTGTAAAAGGAACATTAGCAGTTTTATTAGCCCATTTTTCTCCGTTTATATTTGACAGTAACGAATTTGTAACCTTAGAACTTGGTTTGGGAATTGCAGCTTTGATGGGGCATGTTTTTCCTATTTTTGCTGGGTTTAGAGGCGGAAAAGGTGTTGCAACTATTTTAGGAGTAGTTATTTGCTTAACTCCTATAACTAGTTTAATGGTAATGGGTGTTTTTTTAATAATTTTATTAGCTACACGGTATGTTTCTTTATCATCCATGACGGCAGGTGTAAGCTTCCCCTTTTTTTTAAATTTAGTGTTAAAAAACCAAAACCAAACTTTAATGATATTTTCTTTTTTTGTGGCAGCTCTATTAATTATTACACACAAAAAAAATATTTCTCGTTTATTAAAACGTCAGGAAACTAAAGTAAATTTATTTGCTAAAAAGAACTAACTTATTTTGGATTAACACAATAAGATAAATTTACTTTAACCAGCAAACTATTCTAAATACAGATTTAATACTCAACTAATTTATATCAAGTATAGATATTTTTATTCCTATAGCTATTGAGAGAAATGTTTGAGTCGACGAAATATGACTAATTCATATTTTTCAAATTTCTGAAATATAAATACACAAAAATTAAGTCAATTAAAATCATTACAAATGTGCTAATTACCATGATTGAAGAAGCTGAACTAGATGATAATCCTGGAATACTAATTGATTTAGTACTCACAAAAAACAAACTGATGTAAGGTATAATTTCAACAATACTATACATATAAAAACCATTTTTCTTTAAATTCCACATCATTAAAACTGCAAAAAAAGAAAGTAACGTATAAATAATTTCAAAATAAGGTGATAATTTTAAATAAGTATTTGTTTCCATTTCAATCATATTATTTTCCAATTGATCTGCCATTTCAGGATTAATATCTCTAACCTGTTCAATACTTTTCTGCATATTAGCTGGAGAGTTTTGATAAACGCTATAAACACTCGTTAGCAATTTTAACCCGCACATTACAAACGATAAAATGCATAAAACTGTTAGAAACTGAGAGCGTTTTGGCTTCTCAATACTATTTTCTTCTAAAATTAAATTATTTTCCATTTTTGTTTTTTTTCAAAGGTAAAGTATTACTTACAAAACAAAAAATCTTTCATAAATTAAAGAAAGGTTTTTACTTTACTCAATATAAATTTGAGTAATTCAGAGCGATATTTGAAATTGAATTGATTGGTTTTGTACGATAAAAATGGAGTTGGACTTTCGCTTTGGTTTTTTGGTACTTTGCAGTTTATATGGAATTCAGCGCAAGTATAAACAAATAAGAACATTAAATGAATGTATAATTTTTGAGTGAAGCCTTAGTAAACTTCGTTTTTTTTATTTGGAAAATTCCCTTCAAATAGGTCCTTTTATTAAAATCATTTTTGAAAAAGAAAAAAATCCCTCACATTGCTGCAAGGGATTTTATTATTTTTTCAGGCTAAACGAAATCGACGCCTTGAGAATCCGTTTAAATAGTTATTGAATAATTAACTTACGAGTAATTTTTTCGTTTTTATAATTAAGGTTTACAAAGTAAACGCCACTATTTAATTTAAGATCATTCACAACCACATTATTAAATCCATTAATTACATCAACATCTCTTTTATAAACGTTTCTTCCGGTTACGTCCATAATGTCTAAGTTAAATTTCTCAGCTACTTTAGCGTCAATCATTAAATAAAACTCATTAAATGTTGGGTTTGGAGCCAATACATATTCAAAATGAGTAGATACATTTTCTTTTATTCCAACTGATGTGTAGCAAGGTTGATTACCGCCTGTATAAGCAATGTAAGTCATATTACTAAAATCAATGTAACAAGCGTAACGCACACTATCAATAAATGGATTACGATTACCTTGCAATGAATCTAAAAAGTCGTTACGAGAACGATCATAAGAATCAGGTAAATCTTGATAATGCCATTTTTTTAATATATTCTGATCTTGACCATACATTATGACATTAGGCCCAGATGTTGAAATAGGATTTTTTAATTTCCAATTATTACCACCAATTCCATTATAAGCTGTCGCCATGTACATAATAGCACGAGCTGCATTGCCTTTATGAGAATCTTTTGGTTCAAAAACAGTATTACCATTTGCATCAGCTCCTTTTTTACATAATAAAAATGATGATGAGGGTGTTCCAACAACTTCACCTAAAGGGAAATTGCTTCTAACAGCATTTACATTGGTTTGTTTAGTTGGATATAAATTATGTTGATCATTATATTCTGGTTTCTCTGGATTGTCAGCAGGATTTGTAGGCATCCAATCATGACAATAAGTATGTTCTCTACTAAAATCTAAAGCTGACCAATCAAAAGGATCATTATAAGGTCTAAAATAGCCACTATATGAACAGTTAATAACCTTAGTAAATTTAACTGGAGATGTAATTAATGTATCTCTAGTTTCAAATTTATCAATCATTGATGCTGCATAATTACTATAAAAAACAGAAGTATGAGGATTAATTTTAGCTTGTAACTGAGTTAAGAAAGCTGCGCTAGATGTAGAAACAGTTGAATATTCACTAGCAGGCATCATAGAACCTGAGCTTGTAAATCCATTTGTTGCAGGATTAGTAGTGTTGTAATT
>CANHPI010000353.1 GCA_947462425.1 Bacteroidota bacterium | reverse complement strand
TATGTTTCAATAGCTTGATAAACACCAGAGGCTCCAATAGCATGACCTCTAGCTTTTAATCCTCCAAACGTTGAAATTGGAATTTTACCATCTAAAAAAATTTCTCCATCAGCTGCGAGTTTCCAACCTTCACCTGGTTTAGCAAATCCCATTGCTTCTAAAGAAAGTGTTGAAATAATAGAGTAGGCATCATGTAATTCAAAAACATCAACATCCTTTGCTTTTATTCCAGCCATTTTATAAGCTTTTTGCCCTGATTGTTTTATTCCTTCGGCCTCAAGTGGAGAAGTTCTATCAGATATTCCAACAAACTCAGTGGCAGATGCCGATGCTGTAATTTTTACTTGCATATCCTTTTTATGGGATGGAAATTTTGATAAAACAATAGCCGCTGCACCATCACAAATAGGAGAGGCATCATATAAACGTACTCGTCCGGAAATAAATTTAGAATCTAGATATTGATTTAGTGTTAATTTTTTTTGAAACAAGGCATTAGAATTGGAATAGCCATTATGATGTGCGTTAATTCCAAACATCGCAAATGAGTCGGGATTGATTTTATATTTATTAATATACATATCCATTAATGTTGAATTGAGCGTCACAAAAGTTTCGCCGTTGCTACCTTCTTTTTCCCAATCAGAAGCAGTAGCAATTGATTGACTTATAAAATCTTTATCGTGATGCGACATTTTTTCTAAACCACAAACAACTACATTTTCACATAGCCCGCTCATTATAGCCATAAAGCCAGCACGCAAAGCCGCTCCACCGGAACCACATGCAGCTTCGAGTGTTACAGATTCTGTTCCTTTTAGACCAGCTTGGCAAGCAACTAGTGGTCCAAGATGTTGTTGCTTTGAAATTATTCCAGAAAGCATATTACCTAAATAAATGGCGTCTATCTTATCAATATCAGCATCTTCAATTGCTTTAGTAATTGCTAATGCGCCCATTTCTCTTATACTTAATTTTGATTCCTTTTCAACTTTTAGTTGGCCAATTCCTCTAACATAAACACCTTGTTGATTTCTAACATTCATAAGTTTAATTATTCCTTTTTATTTTTTGATAGGCTGCAAAAGTGCATACCTTATATATTAATAAAAATGATTTTCCTTTTCAGTAAAAATGATTTAAAACAAATAGTTAACTTAATAAATTGTCTTAAAAAAATAGGTTTGAAATGATTCATAATAAACCTAATCAACTATTAATATCAATACTTTAGTATAATTTAATTATAGATTTGCATACTACTATAATCTGTAATTGTTATGAATGGGAATTAGAATTTAGGGTTTAAAAAAGTATAGAAATAATATTACATTTCTTTTAATCGTTTTTCTCCTAACATCCATAAAGGTTTTTTTAATTTTAAATTAAAAGCACTTATAGAATGCTTCTTAATATGAGATAATGCTTCAAGAACTGAGTCTGTAAATAAAATTAATTGTAAATCATTTTTAGTTATCGTTTCTTCTAAAACCATTTTATCAATATGTACTTTTAAGTTTTTATGAAACTCAACACCCATAATAACAATGGGGAAATTATCTGTTTTATGTGTTTGTACCAAAGTTACTGCTTCAAAAAATTCATCCAAGGTTCCAAATCCACCTGGCATAACAATAAATCCATAAGAGTATTTTCTAAGCAATTGTTTTCTTACAAAAAAATAATCTAAGGTTACAAAATTATCTAGATACGCATTGTGAATTTGTTCCTTCAATAAAACAATGTTACAACCTATTGATAAACCTCCTACATCCTTAGCGCCTCTATTTGCAGCTTCCATAATACCTGGCCCGCCACCAGTCATAATTGCAAAACCTAATTTTGCAATTTCTGATGAAATTTCACGGGTTAGTTTATAATATTGATGATCTTCCTTAAATCTGGCCGAACCAAATATGGTAATACAAGGCCCTATAAAATGCAATTTTCTAAAACCAATAATAAACTGTTTAAATACACTAAAGGCATATTTAAATTCTGCCCATCTTGATTTTGGGCCTTCCAAGAATTTTTTCTCAAGTATATCAGTTTTTTTAGACATTTAAAATTTGATGTACTTTAATATTAAATAAATAACTAGTACCCTTTTAAATTAATCGCGTTCCCGTCAATTTGCGTCACATGTTTTCCCATCTTTTTTTGAATTACTTTAAAGTGATGTTCTTCTAAAGGTGAAATTAATGAGATGGCTTCACCAGATGCTTCAGCTCTTCCTGTTCTTCCTATTCTATGAATATAATCTTTTGGCGAACGGGGTAATTCATAATTAATAACGTATGGTAAAAATTTAATGTCAATACCACGTGCCATTAAATCAGTTGCAACTAACACTTTTACTTTGCCTGTTTTAAAAAAGTTTAAGGCTTCGTTTCTGGCTTCCTGACTTTTTTTGCTATGAATTGCAAAAGCATCAATACCATTTTGGCTTAATTTTAAAGCAATGGCATCAGCTCTATGAACCGAGGATGCGAAAATTAAAACCTGTTTAATTTTTTGTGATTTGATGATATAACGAAGTAATGGTCCCTTTTTTTCTTCTGCAATTAAATATGCAAATTGTTTTATTAGATCTAAATTCTTTACTTCTTCCTCAACTTTAACAATTACAGGATTGCGCAATAAATTGCGATTGATGTTATTTAAGTCATCACTTAAAGTAGCTGAAAACAAAAGGTTTTGTCGGCTTTTAGGAAGCAATCCAAATATTTTTGTCATCTCTTCTTTAAATCCAAGATTCAACATTTTATCAGCTTCATCTAATACTAATATTTTAATAGCTGATAATGAAACTGCTCTGTTTGAAATTAAATCTAATAACCTTCCGGGTGTTGCAACTAAAATTTCTACACCTTGCAATTCAATCATTTGAGGATTGATAGAAACACCACCATACACTGCCATGCTCTTTACTTTTGATGGTAAATTTGCACTCAATAATTTCACTACCTCACATACTTGTATGGCTAACTCTCTTGTTGGCACTAATACTAAGGCTCTAATGTGTCTGTTTTTGGAACCCACACCATCCTGAAACATTTGTAAAATAGGTACTACAAAACTGGCTGTTTTACCCGAACCAGTTTGTGCAATTCCTAAAATATCTTTCCCAGCTAAAAT
>CANHPI010000352.1 GCA_947462425.1 Bacteroidota bacterium | reverse complement strand
CTGACCTTGTTCCACTTTCTCCAAGGATGCTGAATCAAGTTCAGCATGACTGAAACTTTTCAAAAAATTAATTAACTCTAATGACGTTTCTTCTCCCTCTCCAATAATAATGTAATCAGCACCATGTTTCAAAAAATTTGAAATATGATTTCTAACCTCTGGGCCTCCTAAAATAATTTTAATGTGATTTAAATTGGGATTTGCCTTAAGACACTTTACTATTTTCAGTACATTTAATTTAGTCATCAAATTAGTATACAAACAAACCACATCTGGTTCGGTTTTTATAATGTGATTAATTAAACTGTCAAAACTAGAAAAGGTCGAATCAAAAACATCGTTTTCAAAGCCATGCCTTTCTAAATAAGATGAAATATATAATATACCCAAAGGCACGTATGGTCGCATGATTAGAAGCTCTTTCTCATCTTCTCCAATAAAATAACCGTGTGTAAAAAGAATCTTCATTTAGATTAAATATAACATTTATTTCTTTTCTAAAATAATCATATAATGATCCGACATATTTGCAAAAAATGAAAATCGACTAAATAATTTATCTAAAAAAATAAAAATATTCAAAATTTGAACTCGCTTTTTCACATACGGTTCAAGATAAGAGGGAGGAACGAATAGACCAATGGGCTTAACTAAAATTGACTTGTAGTGATCTTCAAATAATTCTTGGATATCAGTGGGAGAATAATAAAAGGTTTTAAAACTTAAAGAATCAATAACAGTTTCAGCTCCATGCTTATTTCTTCTTCTTTTCATTTTTACTATATCTCTCTTTATCCAAAAAAACAACCGCTCCCATAAACAATTTGTACCCATAATAACAAGCGCCAATTTATTTGACCGACTTTGCTTTTCAATACATGCCATTTTAAACTCCCTTAATTCTTCATAGTTTAAACAATTTAATCCTCCAAAATTTGAAAAAATCAAATCGAAATTAGAACTAGAAAGGCTACTTATTTCCTGAGCTTTCAATACATGAAAATCGATTGCTGCTTTGTTTTTTTCTGACTTAGCAATAGCTGCATTTATCATTCCAACAGAAATGTCAGTAGATGTAACATGCGCGGATTGTTTGAAAAGCCAGTTAGCATCTTCGCCAGTACCACAATTAACTTCAAGCACATTTAAATCAGTTAGCATCAATTCATTTAATAAACACTGGTATACTTGATTGCGCTGAGCCTTTCCAATGAGTGAATTTGTAAAATGCTCATCATAGCTTTCTGCATAGGTATCAAAGGCTTGCGGTTGCATGAGGCTCTATTTTTTTTAATTTCCATTTTTCCACAATCAACAGCGGTATTGTTTTTAACAAAGATAAACCGTGTTTGAAATTTAAAAAATTTGGTTTAATAACCAATTGTTTCGCGAAAAATAAATGCCTTTTAAACTGATACATTTTATGAATATATTTTTGCAACTGTTTATAAAACTGAGGTTTATAGGTGTTTTCAAACATCATTGCTAATTCATCACTATCTGTCCAGTTACTTTTTAACTTCAACTGTTCTTTTACCTTTTCATAAAAAACTGTTCCTGGCAAAGGATACGAA
This sequence comes from Bacteroidota bacterium, assembly GCA_947462425.1. The sequence goes on along the minus strand of CANHPI010000352.1, from coordinate 1,576 downwards.
ACAGAAATACCAATATCGTCAGGCAATAAATCTTCCACCAATTTTATTGTCAACTTAATATCCCCAATGGTTTCGTTTAAATATCCGAGTTGTAAAAAAAGTGAAACATGAATGCTATGTTTTTTTAGTAAACGAGTAGCTTCATAAATCTGTTCAACTTTAGTGCCTTTATCCATCGCATCTAAAATCTTTTGCGAACCACTTTCAGCACCCATCCAAACCATTTTGCATCCGCTATTAGCTAGATGCTTAATATTATCTTCTTGCAATAACAAGTCGGCTCGGCTTTGTATTTTATAAGAAATCTTGAGTTTTTCCTCCTGCACATTTTTATCGAACTCATAAAGCCAATGTGGCTTCAATCCAAAAATATCATCAGCAAACCACACATGAGTAAATCCAAATTGAGCTTGCCACTTTTTGATTTGCAAAACACACTTACGTGCACTATGCGTGTTATACCGATTGCCATAAATAGGCTTAGCGCACCAATTACATTTATAAGGACAACCACGAGTTGTGACAAAGTTTAACGAAAAGTACTCATGATGAGTTAACCACATCTTTTTGTAAGGTTCAATATCAATGATATCCCAAGCGGGTTCAGACAATGTATCTAAATCTTTAATAATGGAACGACTTGTCGTTTTAATAATTTCATCGTTTTCCTTATAAGCAATTCCTGGAATAGTTTTTATACTAAAATTATCTTTTAATGCATTACATAAATCTAAAACAGTTTGTTCGGCTTCTCCAATAACAATACAATCAGCGCCACGCTTTAAATATACTTCATAATTATCTGTTGAATCGGAACTGGATGTGATGACCTTACATCCTTTCAATTTTGCATAAGTTTGCATTTCAAAACAGGCATCGCGCATATTAGTTAAACACATTTTTGTGAGATAGTTAAATCCATCATCATAACTAATAAAAATATCTGGCTGATAATCGTCAATGGTAGAAAAAATATCTGAAGCAGAATGGCAGAACATGGTGTCGAATAGTTTTACATCATACCCATTTTCACGAAGATATGATATCGCGTAAAGTGTCCCCAATGGAGGATACGGCATAGCCGCTTTTAATTGTTTTGAATCAAAATTTAAAAAATAACTATGGGTGACTAATATTTTCATTTGATTAAACAAGTTCTTTTTTGATTAACATGGCATTAATCGTACTATGCCACTTTTCTAACACTTTATTTTGGTATCCTTTTGTATGATGTTTACAAACGTGTTTACGACTACGAATTTGCAAATCGAAATCTTCGTTCTTTAAATCACTATACTTTTTTTTCCAATGTTTTAAAGTTATTTTTAATAAAAAATCATCAATCGTATTTCCAAACCTACCAGAAAAAAAGAACTCTAAAAAAGATTTGACAAAATATTTTTTAAGAGGCAAAGAATCATTTGCAGATCTTGACGACTTTTGAGGAAAATAAGATTTATACCAATCGTTCGTGCATAAAAACTGAGCATACAAATTATAATTCACCATTGGCATTAAGGTTGCTATTTCTGTAGCAACAAATTGATTCCTATCAGGAATCACTAAATCTGCTTCT
>CANHPI010000351.1 GCA_947462425.1 Bacteroidota bacterium | reverse complement strand
ATTGTATTTTATGAGGCACAGGACTTTTTCCTAATGCTTGTTTATCAGTATTACATACTATGAAATCCACACCCTTAATTCCTAAACGGAACATGTGATTTACGGCGTTGCTTCCGCCGCCGCCAACTCCAATTACTTTTATAATTGAGCTTTCTTCTTGAGGTAATTCAAATTGCACCATGGTTATGTAGTTTTAAATTTTTTAGTTCTTAGTTTTTAAATTTTTTATTCCTTAATTTTATTCTTTTTATCATCTAGTTTATGAATGTTTAGTGATATTAAAAACTAAACACTTATAACTAAAAATTAGCCTAATCCACATCGTCACTCATCCAATCTTTAGCTTTGCTAATTAATGTATCAAAAAAGTTTCCTACTTTTTGTTTTGAGTGTCCTGTTACTTTTTTCTCTGCTTTTTGTTTTGTTTGTTCCACTAAAACAGTTTCTTCAACTACTTTAGATCCATTGTTACCACGCTTTGCTTCACGTTCATATTTTTCAATACCTTTCATTACTAAACCCACACCAGTTGCATACATGGGGTTTTTTAATTCATCGTCGGCACCAGCTAAATGCTCATTAGGTGTTCCGATGCGGCAATCCATACCAGTAGTTAACATTACTAATTGTGGTAAATGTTTTAATTGAGCACCACCACCTGTTACAACAATGCCTCCTGCTAATTTGCGTTCAAAGCCAGAAGATTTAATTTCGAATAAAACAAATTCCAAAATTTCTTCCATACGTGCCTGAATAATTTGGGCTAATGTATTTACTGAAATTTCTTTGTGTGGGCGACCTCTTAAACCAGGGATCGAAATCACTTCGTTCATTTGATTTTCTTGAGCTAAAGCCGAACCAAAACGCATTTTTAATTGTTCTGCTTGTGTTTTAATAATACCACAACCTTCTTTAATATCATCTGAAATAATATTTCCTCCAAAAGGAATAACAGCCGTGTGACGAATAATGCCATCATAAAAAATTGCAACATCGGTTGTTCCTCCGCCAATATCTACTAATACAACACCTGCTTCTTTTTCTTCATCACTTAAAACGGCATCAGCACTTGCCAATGGCTCTAAATGTAAATCAACCGAAATTAATTTTGCTCTATCAACACATTTAAAAATATTTTTTACAGCAGAAACATGTCCGGTAATGATATGGAAATTTCCTTCCAAACGCATACCTGAATGCCCAATTGGGTTACGAATACCAGTTTCGTTATCAATAATGTATTCTTGTGGAATTACATGTATAATTTCTTCTCCAGCAGGCACATTTAAGCGGTGCATATTATCAATTAACTGATCTACATCATTTTGAGAAACTTCTTCCTCTAACGATTTACGAGTTATCATCCCTCGGTGCTGCATACTTTTAATATGCTGACCAGCAATACCAACAATTACTTCTTCAATATCGATATTAGCTTTATCACCCGCAATTTTAATCGCAGCTTTAATAGACTCAATGGTTTGTTCAATATTGGCCACTACACCGCGGTGTACTCCCAAAGACGGGGACTTACCAATACTTAATATTTCTACTTTACCATTTTCGTTTTTATAACCTACGATAGCGGCAATTTTAGTTGTTCCAATGTCAAGACCTACAATTAGTTCTGCATTTTCCGGCATTTGTTTTTGTGTTGGTTTATTGTCCATAAACTTATTTTTTAGTGCAAACCACTTGGTTTTTATATTTTATATTAATAGTAGAATATTTATTCCAACCATCAGTTTTATTTAATCCTTCGGTATAAAATAATTTTAGTTTATTAAATTTTTCTTCAAATTCAATAGCTTCTCCAAAAATTATTTTTTGATTACCAATTGAAGGATATAACTCTAATTCTTTATCAGATGTAATATTTATTTGATGTATCAGGCTTGATAAAACAGAGTCTTTTGTAATAAAAGCAGAGATATTATAAATATCATCTAACACGCTAACTTCACTAAACAATTTATTTTTAGAAATATTATTTACCGAAAACTGATAGCGCGAAGCATAAGGTTCAAAAATGTAGCCCGTTGCTATAATTACACGTGCTGTAAATTTGTCGTTAAGCGGCATTAGTTTAGATTTGTCATCAATATAATAACTTTCTCCATCCATATTTATTACACGAACTAATGGTGTACGTTGTGTTACATTTACACTTACATCACCATTTACATCTACTGATACATTCGCATTTTCAACAGCAGGATGTGAATTCAAGGCTTTTTCTAAACTATTTACATTTATATTTTTAATCGAGGTATTTATAATCGAATCTTTTCTTTCGATAAAAAAATATTTCACATCCTCTTCATCAATAAATGTATTAACCTCAGTATTATTTACCGACACTAACATGTTTTGGGCAATAACGTTTTTTTCTTTGTTTGTTACAAAAGCTAAAGATGCCATTAAGCCTGATAATCCAATAATCCAAAGAACGATAGTTACTATTTTTCTAAAATTTATTTTTTTCATTTTTGTTTTTTCGCTTCTCGACTTCGCTCGAAGTGACAAAAATCCTAGTCACATCTAACTTTCTCTTTAATCTCTTTCGTCCCTTCGATTCCTTCAGTCTCTTAACTCTCTTTTAGTAGTTCTTCAATTGGTTCTATCAAACTATCAATATCTCCTGCACCTAATGTCATTAGCAACTGTGGTTGATGTGTTTCTAAAAATGCAAGTACGTTTTCTTTTTTTACTAAAAACTTTTTTGTGCTTTTCATTTTATCCAACAACATCTGTGAATTGATGCCTGCAATTGGTTTTTCGCGAGCCGGATAAATTTCTAACAACACACATACATCTAACAAATCTAAACTTTCAGCAAAACCATCTGCAAAATCTCTTGTACGTGTAAACAGATGTGGTTGAAAAATACCCATTATTTTTTTATCAGGATATAATTGTTTTGCTGCTGTAATTGCAGCTCTCAATTCTTCCGGATGATGGGCATAATCATCAATGTACACAACAGACTTTGATTTTATTCGGTAATCAAATCTTCGTTTCACTCCTTTAAAAGAACGTAAGGCTTTGTTTATCACATCGCCCTTAATACCTAATTGTTGTGCAACAGCAACTGCAGCAATCGAATTTTCTACATTATGCAAACCGGGTAAACCAATAGCTACATGGCTTACAGGCTCTAT
>CANHPI010000350.1 GCA_947462425.1 Bacteroidota bacterium | reverse complement strand
TTTTTATCACTAAGTAAATCCCGATTTACTTTTAGTTTTTCAAAGTCAGCACACTCCTTAACTTCAGCTTCAGTGTATTTTTTACTCGCAGCTAGAGCAATTTCTTTCAATTTTTTAGTCCACACATCCATTTCACTTTTCTTTTCTGGATCTAGTTCATTGACTTTTGAATCCCCTTTTATTTTAATCATCTGCTCGTAAATATTATTCATGGCATCAACATAATCGCAAGATGTTTTGAGGTCGTTCAATTTTATGTCATCTGCATTAGTGCTACAACTAATAGATAACATAGTTAACATAATGAATAAAGGTGCTTTTAATAAAATAATTTTCTTTTTCATATTTTGTTTTTTTAAATTAATATTGAAAAACAAATTACTGAAGATTGTGCAAATAAATAGGTTTCGTATCGGTTTCAACTTGGTTTCATGTTAGTTTACAATTTGATAGCCAGATGTTTAGGTAGGTTTATGTTCTGGTTATTTGATAAGAAAATTGTCGTTTATCAATTTGATCTTTAATTCTTATAATAAAACCGGGATGATTTTTCTCTATTTTACTCAATAATCTATGGCGTTTCAATTTTTTGCTATCTGGCTCTAAGTGCGATATACCAAGCAATTCATCAAGCTCTTCTGTACTCACATTTAATTTACCGCAATTTAGTATTGCTTTGTATATATCGCTTTGCAGTTCTTCTGGTTGAACATCTTTTTTAAACTCCTGATTATCAATGTTATCAAGCAACGGCTCAATGTTAACTTTACTGCTTTTGCGTTTTTTATAATAATATGCCATCACGGGTAAACTGCTCAGTAAAATAAAAGCAAGTAACCAGGTTGTGTATGATAATGATTTTGTAGGTTTTAAAATTGGCAATAATTGCAGTTGTTTAGTATTTGAACTATTTTTTTTCCAAATGCTATCTACGTTTAATGTCACAACAAGCGTATCAATAAGAGAACTTCCTCCGTTTGTTTTTATTAAAATAGTATTATGATTAATTGACTTTAAATATTCTATATTGTTAAACCCATAATCGTCATTTCTTATTAATAAATATTTAAACTCTGAAGGCTTAAATATTAAAGATTGAAATGCACCAAATTGAAAACAATAATCGTTTGTGTATAATGAAAGCCCATAAATACGAGCAGAACTATCAGGCTGCACAAAGCATTCCCAAGTCATGGTTTTTAAATTAAGTTTATAAGCTAATGTGTCTTTTAAGTTAGGAGATGTAGCATTTCCTCCCTTTAGATTATTTAAACTATAAACATGATCATTTATTTTAAAACATAATCCATCTATATAAGGTGGCACAGTTCCGTTAGTAGGACTAAAAGTCCACTCTTTTGTTTGAGAATTAAAGTGTTGTAAATTGTTGTTTGTGCTAAAAAAACCATAGCCTCCTAGTGTGTACAGCGTTTCTTGGTAGCTAAAAAGAAACCGTCTAAAATTTCCACCATGCCAAACGCAGCAGTCAAGTCTTTTAGCTGAATCCCTCTCTAGTTTAAATACATAATGAAAACCAATTGGATTAAAAAAAGTATCTTTTCCAACAGCGCAAAACGAACCTTTACCTACCTCTAGTTTTATGGTTTTATCTACCTCACCGTACTGATTAGCAATAGTTTTTCGTATCGTAGTTTCTTGTTTAAGAGATAATTTTTGTGCTGTCGTTGAATTAATAAACCCATTTGTAATTAGTAAAATAAAAATAATTTTTTTAAAAAAGACATTCATATAGTATTGCTTAGTTATTGTAATGATATTTATTCAACTTATTTATAAATCCATTTTTTAGTTTAAAATTATCAATTAAAACAAAATAAATTACTTAAAAGCATCTATTAAGATTTTTAGGTTTCATATCGGTTTCATATTGGTTTCATTTGATAATTGCATCTGATTAACAATTACTTATGAAATTTAGTTATAATTATTTTTTTACAATTTGAAATAAATTTCCAACATCATTGTAATTGTTTCTAAAATAATAACGTATTAAAAAAAAATAAAGGAGCCGTTTTTTTGAGTTTTGAATTAAATTTTGATTTCAAAATCCTATAATATTAATCAAACAAAAAAAATTGACAGTAAGGATACATGACTACTTCCATTTTTACTTCAAAGCTACTTTTTATAAATCTATTTTTAATTATATCTACTAACCCACATTCGTTAATAAGTTTGGTTTTATTATAAAACAATCAGCAGCATTATAAATATATTTAATCTATTACAACTTACCTTATTATACTTTAAAATGAGCGAAATTCAACATTTTTTTAAGCCAATTGAGTTTGAAACAGATTCTTATACCGAACACCAATTAGGAAAAATAGTATCTGTATATACTGCTGATAGTGAATTTCCGGATATAACAAACATTGATATGGCAATTATTGGAGTGTGCGAAGATAGAAGTGCCTCCACAAATGTGGGATGTGCTGAAGCTCCAGATAAAGTAAGAGATTACTTTTATTCCTTGTATCCGGGTAGTTTTAAACCACGAATAATTGATTTAGGCAATATTGAACCTGGTCACGAAATTGAGGATACGTATTTTGCTGTAAAAACCACTGTTGAATATTTAATCAGAAATAATGTAATTCCAATTATTATTGGTGGAAGTCAGGATTTGACTTATGCACAGTTTTTAGGCTACGAAAAATTAGAGCAAACCATTAATGTAGTGGCAATTGATTCTAAATTTGATTTGGGTAATCCGGATGAGGATACCACCAATACGGCATATTTGGGAAAAATTATTTTACACCAACCCAATTTTTTATTCAATTATAGTAATATTGGGTATCAAACATATTTAGTTGATCAAACAAGTTTAAGTATGATGAATCGTTTGTATTTTGACACCTATCGTTTAGGCCAAGTGCGCGATGCCATTGAAGAATCGGAACCAATCATTCGCCATGCTGACATGTTAAGCTTTGATATTACTGCTATTAAACACTCTGATGCGCCTGCAAATCCAAACGCTTCGCCAAATGGTTTTTATGCAGAAGAAGCTTGTCAAATGATGCGTTATGCCGGAATGAATGATAAATTATCATCTGTTGGTATTTATGAAATTAATCCAGCATACGATACACATGGTAAAACATCTAATTTAGCGGCACAAATGATTTGGTGTTT
>CANHPI010000349.1 GCA_947462425.1 Bacteroidota bacterium | reverse complement strand
ATTTAAAAACTATTTGGAAAGCATCACCGGAATCGGGATTTATCCATTAATATCATTAATAGTATTTGTTGTGTTTTTTGGCTTAGTTACTTTATATGTTATTAAAGGAAATAAAAATCATTTCGAAAAATTAAGAAATTTACCTATTAACGAAAATAACTAATTTATTGATATGAAATATTCATCATGCCTTCAATGTAAATACTTTTGAAGATAATGGATAAACCATATGACAATTAAAAACAAATAATATCTGCATATGAAAAAATATAATAATATAAAAGCACTGGCCATAGCAATGCTATTTCCTGTTTTAGGTTTTTGTCAAGAACAAACCGTAAAAGAAACTTCAACTTATTTCTCGAATGTTTTATTCATCACTTTATTAGCTACAGCTATTGTTTTAGCAATTGTTATAGTTGCTTTTGCAGGTGTATTTAAAAACATTGCTGACAGCGACTTTTTAACAAATAAATATGGTAATAAATCAGACAATAATTCCTCTACCATAAAAAGTGTCATCACATTTTTAATGATATCCTCATCTGTTTCAATGATGGCTCAGGATAAAGTTATAGCAGTTGTTGCAAAAGATGATGGAAGAATTGGAGGATTAGATCAATTCACTTTTTACTTTATGGTTTTTGTAATATTTATTGAACTATTGGTTTTAGGACTTATGTTTTTTCAATTCAATTTTTTAGTTAAAACACAAACACCAAAGGTTGAGACAAAAACTAAAAAAGTAGAGTCTAAAATATTAATGAGTTTAACTGATGCTGTGCCAATTGAAGAGGAAGAAAGTATTTTATTAGATCATGATTACGATGGAATTAAAGAGTTAGATAATAATTTACCGCCTTGGTGGAAATATGGATTTTACTTAACTATCGCTGTGGCAGTGATCTATTTATTTAATTTTCATGTATTAAAAACAGGTGCATTACAGGGACAAGAATATATTAATGAAATGGCTCAAGCTAAATTAGAAGTGGATGCATTCATGAAAAATTCAACTAATAATGTAGATGAGAATACAGTTAAACTATTAACAGAATCTGCTGATATTACTGCAGGTAAAGATGTATTTATTGCCAATTGTGCTGCTTGCCACGGTAAATTGGGAGAAGGTACAGTAGGACCAAACTTTGCTGATGAATATTGGATTCATGGAGGAAGCGTACAGGATATTTTTAAAACAATAAAATATGGTTGGGTTGAAAAAGGAATGAAATCGTGGAAGGAAGATTTATCTCCTATGCAAATGGCGCAAGTTACATCTTTCATTAAATCATTAAGAGGGACAAATCCGCCAAATGGAAAAGCGCCTCAAGGTGATTTATTTATAGAAAGTGGAGCAACTCCAATAAATGATTCTACACTTGTTTTAGGTGATAGTTTAATTATTCAAATGAAAGCAGATAGTATAAAAGCTGCTCTTTCAGCAACTGTTACTTCAAAAAAATAAATACATATTTCTTAAGAGATACGTTTGTTAATCATCATGTTTAAGGCACTATAAAATAATGAATACTCAAGAAAATAAACATAATGACAAGCACGACGAATCATTTAGAGATAGCATTTCAACTATAAATGAAGAAGGCCAAAGAGCCTGGGTATTTCCCACTAAACCCTTTGGGAAATACTATGACCTGAGAACTTATTTTACATGGTTATATTTAATTATATTTTTCACTACGCCATTTTTGAAATATAATGGTGAGCCGCTCTTTTTATTTAATGTACCCGAGAAGAAATTTATTTTATTCGGATCTATTTTTTGGGCACAGGATTTTTTCATTTTTGGTTTAGGGATGTTAATCTTCATCGTTTTTATTGCATTATTTACAGTTATTTTTGGTAGATTATTTTGCGGTTGGGCTTGTCCACAAACAATTTTTATGGAAATGATATTTCGTAAAATTGAATATTGGATTGAAGGTGATGCTAGTTATCAAAAAGCATTAAAAAAGGCGCCATGGAATGCTGATAAAATTAAAAAACGCGTTTCAAAGTTTTTAATATTTTATAGTATTTCCTTTGTCATCGCTAATACCTTACTAAGTTATATAATAGGAATAGATGATGTATTTAATATTTTAAAAAGTCCAAAAGATCATACAGGTGCATTTATAGGCATCCTATTATTTACAACTGTTTTCTTTTTTGTATACTGGTGGTTTAGAGAACAAGTTTGCTTGATTGTTTGTCCATATGGCAGAATGCAAGGAGTATTATTAGACAAAGACAGTGTAATTGTAGCTTATGACTATGTAAGAGGTGAAGATAGGCATCATTTTAAAAAGAACGAAGTAAGAATAGGTGGAGATTGTATTGATTGTAATTTATGTGTAAAGGTTTGTCCTACAGGTATTGATATTAGAAATGGTACCCAGTTAGAATGTATAAGTTGCACAGCTTGTATTGATGCTTGTGATCACATGATGGAAAGTGTTGGTTTAGAAAAAGGGCTAATACGTTATGATTCAGAAAATGGAATTAAGAACAAAGTAAAATTAACATTTACTACAAGAATGAAGGCTTATAGCGTTGTTCTTTTAATTTTGATTGGGGTGGAAGCATTTTTATTAGCAACTCGTTCAGATTATGATGCCACTGTTTTAAGAGCTAAAGGGATGTTATATCAAGAACAACCTAATAACCAATTAAGTAATTTGTTTACCATAAAATTAGTAAATAAAACACGAGACAAATTACCTGTAGTATTAAAAGTTGAAAATTTCAAAAATTACAAACTACAATTAATAGGCAAAGAAATCATTGTAAAACCTGAGGGAGTAACAGAAGGAGAATTTTTTGTATACCTTAATAAGTCTGACTTACTAACCCGAAAAGTTAAATTAGAGATTGGAGTTTATTCTAATGGTAAAAAAATAAAGACAGTTAAAACAAATTTTTTAGGCCCAATTAAATTTAATCATAATAATTAAAAATATGAATTTCGGTGTAAAAATTACAGTACTATACATAAGTTTTGTGGCATTAATTCTAACCATGGTATTTATGTGCTTTGGGCAAGATGTAGAATTAGTTAGCAGTGATTATTATGCTCAGGAAATTAAGTTTCAAGATAAAATTAATTCTATCAACAATGAGAAGAATTTAGGAAAAAGTATTCAGCATTCTATTAATAAAAATCATATTGTT
>CANHPI010000348.1 GCA_947462425.1 Bacteroidota bacterium | reverse complement strand
GCTGTTTCGTTAGTTGCATAACCAAACATCATACCTTGGTCACCAGCACCTTGCTCTTCTTTTTTCTTTCTATCAACACCTTGATTAATATCAGCAGATTGTTCGTGAATAGCTGATAAGATGCCACAAGAGTTAGCCTCAAACATGTATTCAGATTTAGTATATCCAATTTTACGAATTACTTCTCGAGCAATTTCTTGAACATCTAAATAAGCCTTAGATTTTACTTCACCAGCTAAAATTACTTGTCCAGTTGTAACTAACGTTTCGCAAGCTACTTTACTTTGAGGATCAAATGCTAAAAAGTTATCAATTAAAGCGTCTGAAATTTGATCGGCAACCTTATCCGGATGGCCTTCTGATACTGATTCTGAGGTGAAAAGATATCCCATTTTTTTATTTATGTTGGTTTTTAATTAGTAATTTTTTATTAGTAGTGCAACAAATTTAAAGTTTTGAATTGGTTTTAAAAAAAATGTTTTGAACAATAACATCTTCAATAGTTTATGGCAAACTAATCATAAAATAGCCTTATCAAAAAATGTGATAAGGCTATTTTATTGTAAACTTTATATTTGATTATTATTTCACTTTATACATCCAATGTAATGTATCTTCTATTTTGCCTTTACGAATATTTCTTAAAGTTTCATCTATTTTTGGCGAAAATTTACGTTCTTCAACTGGCGGTAATGAATAGTAATTATCAACATGACCAATTCCAATAATTTGAGCAACAGTTGCTGCCGTGCCAACTCCAAATGCTTCTTTCAAAGTGCCTGAGGCATGGGCTTCTAAAATTTCATTTATTGAAACTTTACGTTCTTCAACTTTCATTCCCCATTCCTTGGCTAAAGCTAGTACACTTTTGCGAGTAATTCCATCCAAAATTGTATCACTTAAAGCAGGTGTTACAACTGTATCTCCAATGACAAACATTAGATTCATGGTCCCTGATTCTTCTACAAAAGAATGTGTTTTTGCATCAGTCCAAATAACTTGTTGGTATCCTTTTTGTTGCGCCAATCTTGTAGGAAATAAACTGCGCCCATAATTTCCTGCCGCTTTTACAAATCCAACTCCACCTTCTACGGCTCGTATATAATTTGTTTCAATTAATACTTTTATTGGCTCAGAATAATATTTACCGGCAGGACAAGTAATAATTACAAATTTATAAGTATCGCTAGTTTTTACACCAATAGCTTCATCTGTTGCAATTAAAAATGGTCTTATATATAATGAACCAGTTTCTGAAGTTGGAACCCAAGCTTCATCTAATTTTAATAACTCAATTAATCCACCCATGAAAATCTCTTCAGGAACTTCTGGCATCGCCATTCGGATGGCAGATTTATTTAATCGTTTAAAATTTTCTAATGGTCTAAAAACGCTTACTTCTCCATTTTCAGATTTATAAGCTTTCATACCTTCAAAAATAGCTTGACCATAGTGTAAGGCAGACATTGCATAGCTCATAGGCATATCTTGATAAGGCATAATGTAAGCTTTCTCCCATTTACCATTTGCATATTCAGCAATAAACATATGATCCGAAAAACATTTCCCAAAAGGAACATCATTTACATCATACTCAGTAACTCTACTATGAGTTGTTTTTTCTATTTTAATTTCAGCGTTTGCAGTCATATAGTTTTATTGTATTAAACAAATTAGCACATAATTTTTGTCAGTACAAACATTTTTGTCGATTATTTTAGTGTAATAGAGAAAAATTATTTGTCTTGTATTTTATTTGAGAAGAATTTGATTTACATATTATTTAATTATTTTCGTGCGAATTACTAATAAATTGAGGTTTACAATCTATATTTTATGGTTCGGGTTATTATTTCCTTCGCACTTTATGGCAGAAGGAGAACCGAAAAAGGACACAACGCGCCTTATGAAAAACGTGTCTGTTATAGCACCTAAAAAATCAAATAATACCAAAATTCTATTAATTAATTTGATTGATTCTTTGCTCGATTTAGAAATCATTGAGGAAAGAGAATTAAACCTTATAAGACATTATAATAGTATATTATCTTTAAATGAAATTAATATAAATAAAGTAAAACACACTAATTTTCCGGCAACTAATTTTTATGATGGTTTTGATGAAAATACTATTTTTCAAATTTCAAACTATAATTCATTTCCTAAATCTCAAATTATTAAAATAGAAAGTGATTCGTTAGGACTTTACAACCATCCTATCATTGGGCATATAAATTCCAAATTCGGTTGGAGAGATGGAAGAATGCATAAAGGAATTGATATAAATTTAAACAAAGGTGATGCTATTGTTTCTGCATTTGATGGAATGGTTCGTATTGCTAATTTTAAAGGAACTTATGGAAATGTTGTTATTATAAGGCACTATAATGGATTGGAAACTGTTTATGCTCATTTATCTAAAATAAAAGTTAAGGCTGGACAAATAGTTTTATCAGGTCAAATAATAGGTCTTGGGGGAAGCACAGGAAGAAGTAGTGGACCACATTTACATTTTGAAGTGCGTTTTAAAGGGCAAGCTCTAAATCCTTCTTCCATTATTTCTTTTATCGAAAACAAAACATTTAATGATTCTATTATTGTAAAAAAATCTCAATACGGAATTTGTGCTTTTCCGAGTAATGCAACTATTCACACTATTGAACGAGGAGATACTTGGTTTGAAGTTGCAAAGGCATATGGTTTAACAATGAAAGAATTATGTATACTAAATTCTACTAATAAACGTTATTATCTTAAAATAGGCCAAAAATTAAGAGTTAATTAATACAAACTCATTCTTCATTAAAACTATATTTGTAACGTATGCAAATTAATCCAACAACACTAAAAGATATAGCTGCTCTTATAGGTGCAGAATATATTGGAAATGAAAATCATCTAATTACAGGTTTTAACGAGATACATCGTGTTAATGCTGGAGATGTTGTATTTGTTGACCATCCCAAATATTATAATAAAGCACTTCAATCTTTAGCTACTACCATTATTATTAATAAAAAGGTTGATTGCCCCGAAGGTAAAGCTCTAATTATACATACAGAACCATTTACAGCGTTCAATCAATTAATGCTGCACTTTCAACCAAAAGAATATTCTTTAAAACCAATTAGTGATACAGCTAAAATTGGTAAAAATGTAATCATCATGCCCGGTTGCTATATT
>CANHPI010000347.1 GCA_947462425.1 Bacteroidota bacterium | reverse complement strand
GTCGTTTATTAGAGCGTGCAGCAAAAATTAACGCTTCTGATGAGATTGCTCGTAACATGAATGATTTACCAGAATCATTAAAATCAATTGTAAAAGGTGGAGGATCTTTAACGGCTCTACCAATTATTGAAACACAAGCTGGTGACGTTTCTGCATATATTCCAACAAACGTAATTTCTATTACAGATGGTCAGATATTTTTAGAAACAAATTTATTTAACTCTGGTGTTCGTCCGGCAATTAACGTAGGTATTTCTGTATCACGTGTTGGAGGTAATGCTCAAATTAAATCAATGAAAAAAGTAGCTGGTACTTTAAAATTAGATCAGGCACAGTATCGTGAGTTAGAAGCATTTTCTAAATTCGGTTCTGATTTAGATGCGGCTACAAAATCAGTTTTAGATAAAGGTGCTCGTAACGTTGAAATTTTGAAACAAGCAAATGCGTCTCCTTTACGTGTTGAACAACAAATTGCTATCATTTATTTAGGAACTAAAAACTTATTACGTACAATTCCTGTAAATAAAGTGAGAGAATTTGAAAAAGAATTCCTAGATGTTTGCGAACGTAAAAATAAAGAACAGTTAGATGCTTTAAAAGCAGGTAAATTTGATGATTCAATTACTAGCGTATTAGAAGCAACTGCAAAAGAATTATCAGCAAAATACAACTAAATAAGTTTTAAATGTTTAGTGTTTAGTTTTTAATAACACTATTAAAAACTAAACACTTATAACTAAAAACTAACAAGAGATGGCAAATTTAAAAGAAGTAAGAAATAGAATAGTATCAGTTGGTTCAACCATGCAGATTACAAGTGCTATGAAAATGGTAAGTGCTGCAAAATTGAAACGCGCCCAAGATGCTATTACGCAAATGCGTCCTTATGCCAATAAATTGCAAGAAATATTACAAAACGTAAGTTCAAGTTTAGATACATCTGAAAATGCTTATGCTCGTGATACAAAAACTAAAAGTGTATTGTTAGTTGTTATTTCTTCTAATCGTGGTTTAGCTGGAGGCTTTAATGCTAATGTTATTAAAAAAACATGGGGATTAATTAAAAATGAATATGCTGATAATAATGTTTCAGTAATAAGTATTGGAAAAAAAGCAAATGATGCATTTAAGCGAACTGAATATAATATTCATGGAACAGATTTGCCTCATGGCTTAAACGAAATATTTGACAGTTTAAATTACAATACCGTAGCTCCAATTGCAGAAAAAATAATGGAAACGTTTGTAAATAAACAATTTGATAAAGTTGTTTTAGTTTACAATCAGTTTAAGAATGCTGCTATTCAATTAGTTCAAGCGGAACAGTTTTTGCCGATTGTAGCTTCACAAACAGATGGAAAACCAACTTCGGCAGATTATATATTTGAACCAAGTATGGAATTTATTGTAAGTGATTTAATTCCTCGTTCTTTAAAAACACAATTTTACAAAGCTTTATTAGATTCAGTGGCATCTGAACATGGTGCTCGTATGACTGCTATGCACAAAGCAACCGATAATGCTAAAGACATGTTACGCGATCTTAAAATAAGTTATAACAAAGCTCGTCAAACAGCTATTACAACAGAGATTTTAGAAATTGTAGCAGGTGCTGAAGCACTTAATGGATAAATTTTAAATTATAATTTTTGTAAAAAAAGGTTTACAATTGTAAACCTTTTTTTATGGCTGTTGTTCTTATTAAAAAGGGTAGAATTTGTATTAAAATGCTCATCTTTGTAATCTCTTAAACACACAATTAAAATGATAATTCTACTATTTTTAATTCTTCACTGGTATCTTTCTTTATTTGGACAAACATTTTATTTACACCGTTATGCTGCGCATAAAATGTTTACGATGAATAAATTTTGGGAAAAGTTTTTTTATATTTTTGCTTGGGTAAGTCAAGGGTCTTCTTATTTAAATGCTCGCGCTTATGCTATTTTGCATCGTATGCACCATGCATACAGTGATACAGAAAAAGACCCACACACCCCACATAGTTTTAAAGATGCATTTGCAATGATGATGCATACAAAAGTTATTTATAATGACGTGTTAAATAAGCGTGTAGTGGTTGATGAAAAATTTGACCGTAATTTTCCTGAATATCCTGCAATTGATAAAATTGCGGATAGTTGGTATACACGTATTGCTTTTGGGGCAGCATACGTTGCTTTTTATGCCGTTTTCGCAACGCATTGGTGGATGTATTTATTGTTGCCTATTCATTTTTTAATAGGTCCAATTCATGGCGCTATCGTTAACTGGGCTGGACACAAATACGGTTACCGTAATTTTGAATCAGGAGATAAATCAAAAAATACGTTATTTTGGGATATTTTAATGATGGGCGAGTTATTTCAAAATAACCATCACCATGCTGGTTCTAAACCAAATTTTGCAGCTAAGTGGTACGAAATTGATCCAACATATCCTGTTATTTTATTTTTAGATAAAATTCGTGTTATTAAGTTAGTAAGGTAAACTAAATAACTTTTTAAGCATAAAACCATCTTATTCGTAAGATGGTTTTTTTATTTTAATTAAGTTTTCACCCTCGTTTTTATTACCAACAAGAAGAATGAAGGCAGAATAATTGTTGAGGATAAAGCCAACCGTGGCGATAGAAATTACTCATAATTATCTTCCAATATTATTCAATAGTTGCAATTGAACGATATTACTTGGCTATTGATAGCAATAATGTTAAAACTTATATTTTAAAATTATTTTATATATTTGTTAAATATGTAATTTATTGAAGCTATGCGATTTTTAATTATACCCCTTTTTTTACTTTGTTCAGTTGTTGCAATTTCCCAAACAATAGGCAGGTCAACTATCAGTTCGTTTGGCTCGAGTAATACAAATAATGGCATTTTAATTCATCAAACAGTTGGTCAACCTGCATTAACAACCTACGAAACCCAAGGCGATGGATTTTACCTTCGTCAAGGATTTAATCAACCATTATCGTTGCGGATGAAAAACAATGACCTTACTATTGAATTATTTCCTAATCCAAATAATGGTCAATTTTCTTTTAAACTATCAAAAGCTACAGACGAAGAATTTAATTATGTGCTTTATGATATGACTGGCAAATTAATTTTGGAAGGAAATGCATCAGGGAACCAACTCGTTCAACTTTATGTTGAAAAAGTGAGTGCCGGCGTTT
>CANHPI010000346.1 GCA_947462425.1 Bacteroidota bacterium | reverse complement strand
GCTCCAGGATTATAGTCTACCTTTTGCCATTTGCCATTAATAAGTTTGGATCTAATGGTAATTATTTTTTCACAATTTTGGCAAGCTTGTATTTGCTCTACCATTTCTTTTTTTACGAATTTATTATCAATCCATTCGTATTTATATGAAATACTATACCATTTATTTTGCTTTGAATAATTTCTTTTTTCAACATAGCCTGTTGCAGTTTTATTATTGAAGTTAAATGTAAAAGTACCTGAACTTAAAAGTTCATCTTTTATAGCTTTGCCTTTTTCTTTATCGTAAATATAATAGTCAAATTTTTCGCAATAATAGCTCGTATGATGAAATACGACATTACTATCATGTGCTAATCTCGTATCTATTTCGCCATCAAAATTGTAATCAGCATATTGTATATATTGTTTAGTTCTAAAATCGTAAATGCATAAAGTATCATTCAATCTCCTGCTTCTTGCTTCATTTACACTATTATGCGGTTTTAGGTAATCTTGTAACTCCCATTCTATCAATTGCCAATTATTATTCCATCGTATATATGTTTGTACTACATTAGCTTCAGATAGCTGTTGCGTCGGATAATCTGCTATGACTAGTTTGTTTTCTTTTAAATTAAGATATAAATAAGGTGCTTTACTCATTAATGTATCTAAAATAAATTGCCTCAGTACATTATCAAATATATAAAAGTCAATATGCGGTTTCGGTTTACTATGTACTATACAATAATCTATATCTCTATCTTCATCCAAATCGAATTCTAATTTTTCACTATTAATTTCATCATAAGTGTCAAGATATTCATACAAATAGGCACTATTAAATTGCTCTATATTTTTTGATTTGTAATATTTTTCCATACCCGGATTGCCATTGGCTAGCTTGTGTGCTATAAAAGCTTTTAGGCTTGGTATTTCGTCGTTAGTTTCAGCTACTATTTTTGATTGTATTTTTTTTGATAAAGTATCATTTGGTTTTATACGATTATTGTTTGAAGCAGCAGTATTTGTTAGTTTCTTATGTGGTAAAGGATCTAGCACCCAACCTTGTTCACTTATGTTTATATTTTTCAAAGAATCAAAATGTTGCAAAGCAAATTGGTAAGGATGTATTTTAAAAAATTCGTGTTCAATGGTTTGTGCTGTTTCTTTGTTAATAATACCCGTTTGTATCATTTGAAAAGTTATAGTCTCATTTTTATAAGTAACTGGCGGCGTGTAAAACGTTGCAGACAGCATTGTTTTTGTAGGCAATTCATAATGATATGGATGCATCATCCTCTCCGAACTAAGAACCACAATAATAGGCTTATATAAAGAATCGTAATTTTTTACAACTTCTCTAATACCACAAAATTCTAATAGATGCTCCTTAGTAACAGGTATAATTTGTGTTGCAATTTTTGGATTATAGTGGCTACCTCTCACATCTGTAATTTTTAAGAAAAGGCCTTCTTTAAAATGATTACTTGTTATAAGAGCGTAATCGTTTTTTATAAAATTAAAATAAGCTACATTTTTTAATCTATCTATATCTTTTCGTTTGGCAAAAGGTTTAGTGTTGTCTTTGTAAATAGTATAAAGGCCATTTTTGTGAGTTTCTATTTTGGTGCTATAAGGATTATCTGTACTAATTAATTCTATTTGTAAATCTTCAACAAATTTGCCATTATACATTGGGCGCACCGCTATTAAAGCACTATTATCCCACTCGCAATGTTGCGCATTGGCAGTAAAAGCAACAGTTAAAAAGAATGTGATGATGACTAAATGCTTCATTGTTGTTGCTCTATTTTTGAATTAGCTGTTTTATCTCTTTGTAAGTCAACTAACATTATCATTTATTTAGAAGATTTAAGAATTAATTTCTCAAGGGTTTGGGTGTAGGCAATTTTGCCTTGTGTTGCGCCTGCTGCAAGGTTATGGCGCTTGCACGCTTTTAGCTGTGGTATTTTTTTCTTTTTCCAATGTCAGTTATAAATTGCTTTACCCATTTGTCAATTAGTTCGTCTGTTGTCAAAAAATCTTTGCCTGTCTTTTGCTCAGACCAACCATTATTTCCAATCAAATCTCTGATGGTCGTTTAATTCATAAGCAATTAGCTCGTCTTGTTTTAAAAACGAGAATCCGACTTCGTATAAATATTCTGTTTGTGTCGTCATAAAATCACAGTTAACGTTTTGCGCACAGGCGCATACCCTTTTCTGGTTGCGCTTGTGCGCTGTTAGGCATAGTTATTTTAAGAGGGATTCAATTGTCTTATCTAAGTCTTTTACAGTATTCGGTCCTAAGCCAGTAATATAGTATGAGATTATTGAATTCGTATCTATTATTAGATGGGTTGGATAATAATTCACTTTATATAATCCTGCTACCTCTTTACTGTCAGCAATTATTTTGTATTTATAGGTTTTTGTTTTTAAAAAACTCTCAATTTTCGGTTTGTCATTAGTGGCAAGACCAAGAAAAACTACTTCCTTTCCTTTATATTTTTCAACTAAGTCATTTAAGTCTGGTATTTCCATTACGCATGGTTTGCATTCAACGAACCAAAAATTAATAACAATTACTTTTCCTTTTAACTTTTCAAGCGAATACTTATTACCGGAAATATCTGTTACTGAAAATGGGAATGCCTCTTTGCCTATTAATTCACTTTTATTTTGTACGGGATTTTGCATATTACCTTGCATTTGCTTCATTTGCTCCTTTTCAAGCTCTGTTGCTTTTCTTAACACGAAAGCTTTTACTACTTTATTAATGTCAATATAAGGCTCTGGAATATATTCACCCGACATCATTATTTTCATAAACTCACCTTCTTTAATCAATACAAAATTTTCATAATACATTGGAATAGTTGAAGGATCTAACATCATCGGCGTACCAGAATCAATATCGCCTGGTTCTGCCTTTTTTAAACTATTTAATATTTCAGGCTTTACTATTAATGAATCTTTCGATTCATTTTTCACTTGTGCGTTTGCAATATTTATAAACGTT
This sequence comes from Bacteroidota bacterium, assembly GCA_947462425.1. The sequence goes on along the minus strand of CANHPI010000346.1, from coordinate 196 downwards.
ATTATTGCAAGCATAGTTACGAAGAATTTCTTTGTCATTTTACTTTGTTTTAAGTGTTTTACGATTTTAATAATTATGTCTAACGTTCCCAGGCCATGCGCCGGATTGCTTTCAAAGCTTCCCGCGTCTATACACTAAAACGGTAATATGAAGATACAAATGTTTTTTAATGAGGGCAAATGAAAATTAAATTGCG
>CANHPI010000345.1 GCA_947462425.1 Bacteroidota bacterium | reverse complement strand
GGGTTTAAATCATCAGTATTAATCTGATCAGGTTTCTCATCACGAAACTTGGTTTTAATACAAGATTGCACTTTTACACATTTACATTTAACTTTAATTTAACTTTATTAATCAATATAATTACATTATTAATCGATATTTTTTTTATAAAATATTAGGTTAGTTTAGCAAAATGTTTTACACTTGCACTAAAACAATAAAGATGAAAAAAATAGGCTTTTTACTTGCGCTGATATTTGCATTAACAAATGCTGCCCAAGCGCAGTTAGGAGATGTAAAGCAAACGCCTTTTAAAAAATTTACCTCAAATTTTAAGCGTGCTCCCAAAATATTAACTTTCGGTTGGTCAATAATTGATGACAATGGAACGCCTTACAAAGATATTTTTGCTCCTAAATCTCATACAATTAACATTATTCCTTTGACTTTCAATTACGATATCTATTACAGGAAAGGCATATTTTTTAATCTAAAAGGCTCATTTTGTAATTTTAAGAAAAACAAAATTGTAAATGGTGTAGCCTTAAATAATGCTAATTTATTTTTTGCATTAGATTTCAACACCAGTTTAAGTTTAAATTATGTTTATAACATTAACTACGCATTACTAAATCTAAATAATAACATTTTTGATATCAGACTTATAGGTGGCATAGGTTACACCAATAGAAATATTTACGTATTTAATCATGCTGCAAATCTTAATTTTGGAGGAGGTTTATATGGCAGATTTTCAAAAGAATTTGGAATGAACATAGAGCTAGTGAGCAAATTTGGATTAAAATCGAAGTTCGGAGAAACTAACACCAACTATATTCACAGTTCTATTGGAGTATCTTATTTTATAGGATCTGTTAAATACAAATAAAGATAAAGCACTAATCTGCTGTCTTTCGGGCAATATTTATTGCTTAAAATCACTTTTAATTTCAACAGAAAATGTGTCTATAAAACACAGCAATAGCATTCAACCCTAAGCAGTAGAAGCATTGCTAGTTCTAAGAGCCTGTAATCTAAAACCATTTCATTTGGTAGGATAAACTCATTACAAACCAATAGGTTGAAGCCAATATTGCTTCAATAACTATTTTGCAGGGCTACTGTGCTGTAATTTTGGAACTATTCTAAATCTAAATTATTTGTATGAATGAAATAGGATAAGCATAACGTAAGACCAATTCGAATACTCATAGGAATTATACCGCTATTCATATACTTTTTTAATCAGGTATTAGGATACAATGGCAAAAAGTTTTACATTTGCATAAAAATAAGAAAGATGAAGAAAATACTTTTTTTAACAGCTATAATATTTGCATTAACAATTTCTGCACAAGCACAGGTGGACGATGTAAAACAAAAACCTTTTAAGAAATTTGTTTTAACCCTAAAACGTGCTCCCAAAATTTTAACAGGGGGCTGGTCGTTAATCGATGATAATGGAACACCATACCAAGCAGTATTAGCTCCTAAATCATACACAGCTAATATTATTCCAATGACCTTCAACTACGACCTCTATTATGGTCGAGGGGTATTTTTTAATATTAAAAGCACATTTTGTAATTTTAAGAAAAACAAAACTGTAAACGGTGAAAAGTTAGATAACGCTAATTTATTTTTCTCTCTAGATCTTAATACCAGCATAAGTTTAAACTCTGTATACAACATTAATTACGAGTTACTCAAATTAAATAAAAACATTTTAGATTTCAGACTTATTGGCGGATTCGGTTACACCAATAGAAATATTTACGTATTTGACCACGCTGCCAACTTTAATTTTGGTGGAGGTATTTACAGCAGATTTTCAAAAGAATGGGGAATGAACATAGAGCTAATAAGTAAATTCGGATTAAAATCACCGCTTGGAGTAACTAATGCCAATTACATTCATAGTTCAATTGGAGTTTCATATTTTATAGGATCAGTTAAATTCAAGGAAAAATCAGGTGAAACACCCAAAGTTAACTAAAGCTTAAAGCTACCATTAATTTAACTTTCCTTTCTTAAAATATAAAGTAGATTGATGTGATGATGGTTTGATTAGTTTAAAAACATTTTATATCTATCAATTCCTTTTATTACTCTAAAACTTCGTTAATCAACGATTCCTATTGCGTAATTTGGGTAATTCAACACCTTTTATACTTTTAATTTAGTCAATATTGCACTAATTTCAGATGGTATATGAATTATACATTAAATATAAGTTTTTTGGTTTTCCATTATATACATTAAATTTTAATAAAATTAGTGCTAAATTAATTGCTTCGAAACAGAAGAAATAAATTTGACTACAGTTGTTGTTATTGCTATTTAGCTTTTCTTGTGTTTTAATAAAGCTTACTATCAATTCCCACATTATTTAAACCTTCCCAAAGCATAGATACTTAAATGGTAAGATGATGCCAAGGCCATGATAGAAGAAGCTACTTAATAAATCCGTTATCAATTCAAATCTTAATACAATTGCAGCTATAAAAATATAGTCTTTCACAGATTATTCATTCCTTATTAACTATCAAAAAAATAAATTTACAATGGTATTACTTAATCTTTTTAGTGTATTGCTGAGATGGTTTTTCAATAAACTTATAGAATATTGCTGCTGATGTTAAACTAATAAGTACACCTACTAATATCACTATAAACTTTTGGTATGGCAAGGTAAATTTATGAGACATCACATTCACAAAAGTGCCACCAATTATAGTGTGTAGCAAATACAATGAGTACGAAATATTGCCCAAACTTCTTCCATAAGCAAAGGTAAAATTTCTAAAGAAATGAATGATTGCAACCGTTAATAAACCCACAATTAAATCAATCATCTCATTATTAAAAGCAAGCGATAACGTGCAAAAAGCAGACACTAAAAAATATTCATATTTTTCAATCTTTTGTGTAATCAATAATACATATATGATACCGAGAAGAAAAAACGCACTCCAGTGAAAAAAGAAGGCCTCACTTTCTACAAAAAATGGTGGTAACAATAGCAAAATATAAAAAATTATTCTTTGCCACATTTTATTGTTTAGCACCAAAGGAAATATTAAAGCCAAATACAGGTAATATTGAAACTCTACAGATAAAGTCCAGTAAACGGTATTTACCCATTTAGCATCATCTACAAAAGGAACTAGGTATCCTATATGTAACAATATATCCCTAAAGCTAGGTGTAATATCAGCAGTACT
>CANHPI010000344.1 GCA_947462425.1 Bacteroidota bacterium | reverse complement strand
TTATAAAGCTTTTTTATAAAACCATAACAAAGTACAGTCAACTAGATAAAAATTAAACTAAATGGGTAAGAAATTATTGTTAATAGGAAATCACTCTATCCACGTCAATAATTATTATCATTTGGTAAAGCCTTATTTTGACGAAGTTTTATTAATAACCAATGAATCCAACGAAAAATCTCCTATTGAACCTGTTGAGTTTGTTGATTTTTCGTACAAAAAAATAAGTAACTTTTTCTACACGATAAAAAAAATCAGATCTGTATTTCGTGAATTTAAGCCAGATGTGGTTCATGTGCATCAGGTGAATTCAGTGGCCTTATTTTCAATACTCGCCTTAAAATCATTTAAAGTTCCAATAGTTTTAACAGCTTGGGGTAGTGATATTTTATTGTCGCCTAAAAAGAGTTTCATTTTAAGACAAATTGTAAAATATTGTTTAAGAAATGCAGATGTTGTTACCGCAGATGCAGAGTATTTGGGACAGGAAGTCTTGAAATATATGCCTAAAAAAAAGAGTAATATTGTTATTGCTAATTTTGGAATGGAACTTCACGACGAATTATTTATAGAAAAAGAAAATATTATTTATAGTAATAGGTTGCATAAGCCATTATATAATATTGATGAAATTATTAGGGCTTTTAAAAAATTAGAAGATACTGGCAGAAACACTTATAGATTAGTTATTGCAGCTACGGGCGAAGAAACTGAAAATTTAAAGAAACTAGTTTTTGATTTAAAATTAAATGATAAAGTAACATTTGTTGGCTGGTTATCTTTATTTGAAAATTTGAAATGGTATGCAAAATCAAAATTTTATATTTCAATTCCAGATAGCGATGCTACTTCTATTAGTTTGTTAGAAGCAATGTATTATGGTTGTTATCCTATTGTTTCGTCATTACCAGCAAAACGAGAGTGGATTAGTGATAGGGTAAATGGGGCTTATTATAAGTCGGATTTTAATTTTATTTTAGAAAAAGACCAAGATGTTTTAGATCGAGTGGCAGAAATCAATAAACGAGTAATTCTGAAAAAAGGAACTGTGGAAGTTGCTTATAATAAGTTTACCAATATTTATAGGGAACTTGGCATTTAATGATTAAAGTTTGTCATATATCTACTGTTCATCCTCATAATGATGATAGAATATTTTATAAAGAATGCGTTTCATTATCAGAGGCAGGTTATGAAGTCTATTATTTAGTTCCTTCAGCAAATGAACGCATTGAATATGGAGTTAAAATAATTCCTTTAAAAAAAGCCAGTTCTCGATTGACTCGTGTTTTTATTCTCTCTTGGATTGCATTTTTTAAAGCTTTAAAAATTAATGCAAAGATTTATCACTTTCATGATCCGGAATTAATGTTTATTGGTTTTTGGTTGAAGTTGTTTGGTAAGAAAGTAATTTATGACGTTCATGAAGATTTACCGAAACAAGTACTTTACAAACCTTGGATAAAATTTCAGGTAGTAAGAAAAATATTTTCAGGTATAATTTATTTAAGTGAAAAATTTTGTTGTTTATTTTTTGATGCTATTATGCCCGCAACTCCAGATATTGCAACTAAATTTAATCCTAAAAAAACGTGCACTATTAGAAATTTGGCTATAGTGAAGTTAATAGACCGTATGCCAGTTTATAAAAATGATAATGATACATTTAAATTAATATATGTTGGTGGTCTATCAGAAATCAGAGGTATTAAGGAAGTAGTTAAGGCTTTGGAAATACTTAATGATTCTGCTATTGAGCTTTGGTTATTAGGTGATTGGTCAAGCAACACATATAAAGCAGAATGTGAAGCATTGGAAGGTTATAAATATGTAACCTATTTCGGACAATTTAAATTAGAAGATGTTTATCCCTATATAAAACGTGCAGACGTTGGAATTGCTTTATTGTATCCAACTAAAAATCATGTGACTAGTTTACCTGTGAAAGCTTTTGAATATATGGCTTGTAGTAAAGCTATGATCATGTCGGATTTTGAGTATTGGAAGAAGATATTTAATCATGCTGCCATATTTGCAAATCCTATGGATGCAGAGGAAATCGCCAATAGCATTAAAAAACTTAAATTAGATAGTAGTTTAAGACAAAGTATGGGAATAACAGGAAAGCAATTAATAGATCAAGAATTTTCTTGGGAAGCAGAAAGTAAGTTGTTAGTTAAACATTATCAGCAATTAGCATAAAAATTAAAACAAAATAAAGTGATTTTAAAACCAATAGATAATCTTGATGTTTTTTGCGAAAAAGCAGAATCAAATATTGGTGTTTTTGCTAGCAAAAAATGGTTGAATATTTATGGAGATACTTTAAATATTATTGGTATATATAAAGATGAACATCAATTAATTGGTGGCTTTTATTTTTTAGATACAAAAAAGTTTGGATTTAAGTTTATTAAACTTCCACCATACACACCTCATTGTGGTTTGTTTTATGTTTCTGATAGCAAAAACACATCATCCATTAATAACTTCTCTAAAGAAGTGATGAGTGAGCTTTGTACATTTTTTACCAATCAAAAAGGTGCATTAACCATTATTGCTTTTCCATCACAAATTATCGATTTGCAATCTTTTATTTGGAGTGGATACAAGGTTGTTCCAAATTATACTTATCGTCTTAATCTTCAGCAATCCATGGAGATTATTAAATCTAATTTTGATTCAAAGAATAGAAATGTAATTAATAAATCTATTAAAGAAGGTGTTGTTGTTGAAGATAGTTCAATTACTAAAAAAGAGGAGTTTAATTATTTTAAAACGACATTAAGTGCTACTGGTGCTAATATTTACGAGCCGATTTTAGAAAATATTTTCTTAAAATTTTCTGACAGCTCTAATTCTTTTTGTTTAACTGCAAAAAAAGATAATACTGTGTTAGGTATGGTTTTTTGTGTTTACGATCAGCATAATTGTTATTATATGTTAGGCGGCGTTGATAAAAAATCAGGAATACAAGGCGTTAATAATTTATTAGTTCAAAAATGTATCGAAAAATCAAAAGAGTTGGGATGTACCACATTTGATTTTGAAGGTTCTATGCTAAAAGGGGTTGAGAAGTTTTTTAGAAGCTTTGGACCAGAATTATTTCCTTATTTTACCGTCAACAAAGCAATTTTACCTTTAGAGATATTATTGAAATTTAAAAAAAGAGAGCTTTTTTAAATGACTATTACTCGCATTCA
>CANHPI010000343.1 GCA_947462425.1 Bacteroidota bacterium | reverse complement strand
TATTTCCTAATCCAAATAATGGTCAATTTTCTTTTAAACTCTCAAAAGCTACAGACGAAGAATTTAATTATGTGCTTTATGATATGACAGGTAAATTAATTGTTGAAGGAAATGCATCGGGTAACCAACTCGTTCAACTTTATGTTGAAAAAGTGAGTGCCGGCGTTTATCATTTACAAATAGCTCAAGAAAAACGAAACGCCTCTTTTAAAGTAATTATTGTTGAATAAATAAACCGAACAAAATTAATATGAAATAGCCATGTTTACCAAAACACAAATACAAATGAAGATAAACTGGCTAAACCATCCCGAATCAAGTTCGGGACAAGTTATGACAACTAAAAAACAATAAACATCTACATATGAAATAGACATGTTTTCCGAAACACAAAAACAAATGAAGATAAACTGGCTAAACCATATGACAACTAAAAAACAATAAACATCTACATATGAAAAAATCTATTTTTATTTCGCTACTAACTATTCCGTTTTTTATGTTGGCGCAAACTAACAAGCTCATTAAAAGTTTTAATATCAATGCCGGAAAAACCATGACAACTTTACTATATAAAGATGCATCGGGCAATAGCAATTCAAAAATAAATTATCAATCAGGTAATGCCTACGGCCTGAGCCTTGATTTATTTGGAGGAAAAAGCAACGTTATTCGTGCCGAGTTATTATACCATCAAGCAGGCGCAAAAACAACGTTTGGCAGTATTCCTATTAATTGGAAATTGCAGTACTTAGGAATTAATTGTGGTTATTTATTTAAGCTAATAGATAAAAATGTGTATTCGTTTAGACCAGGAATACTAATTGGTATGGATTATCTTATAAAAGGCGAACAAACCATAGGATTAGACCGTTATGATATGGCAAAAAATAGCGCCTTAAAAACAATGGACGCAAATACTGGATTTATATTAAATAACCGATTTAAAATGACCGAAACGATGCAGGTATTTTTAGATTACCGTTTTAATATCGGACTAAATCAAATTGAAAAATCTGATAAAGGCGAAAAAACTAGAAATATGGGACATCAAATTTTAGCAGGCATTAGCATTAACTTTTAAAGCCGTTTATCTAAAAATTAACACTACATACTAAAAATATAAATAAACATCATGAAAAAAATACTACTTACACTCATCATTTGCATCACAACTGCAACATTTATAGTAGCTCAGGCGCCACCTCAAGGTATTAACTATCAAGCTATTGTTTATAGCGATAACGGCAACAATCAACCAGGTCTTAACTCGCCGGGACAAGTGCTTTGGGAAGAACTTATTGGCGTGAGGTTTGTTATTTTAGCTGGCTCTGCCAACGGTACCGAAGTATATAAAGAAACACACGCAACAACAACCGATGCTTTTGGTATGTTTTCGTTAGTGATAGGGCAAGGTAATCAAGTTGGTACAAATAGTTTTAGTTCTATTAATTGGGGTTCGGGCTATCATTTTTTAAAAGTAGAAATTGATAAAAATGGTGGAGCAAATTACACAACCATGTCTAACCAACAATTATGGAGCGTACCTTATGCATTATATAGTGGCAACGCAAATCATAGTAATTATGCTGATTCAGCAAATTATAGTGATTATGCCGATACAGCAAACTACGCTCATTTATCTGGTAATGGTATAACCGCCGTTGCAGATAACGGAAATGGTACACTTACTTTTACTTACTACAATGGTTCAACCTATACTACACCTGTGCTGGTTGGTTTAACTGGACCACAAGGTCCTGTTGGCCCGCAAGGCACTCAGGGTATTGCAGGTACTAATGGAACTAACGGTTTAAGTGCATACGATGTATGGATTAGTTTAGGCAATGTAGGTACTCAAACAGATTTTATTAATTCATTAACTGGTCCACAAGGTCAGCAAGGTATACAAGGATTAACAGGGGTAGCTGGTCCACAAGGATTAACTGGTGCAACTGGACCACAAGGATTAACGGGTGCAACTGGTCCTCAAGGATTAACAGGTCCTCAAGGATTGACGGGGGCTACAGGACCACAAGGACCAACAGGACCACAAGGATTAACGGGCGCTAGTGGTGCGGTTGGCGCAACGGGTGCTGCGGGTGCACAAGGGCCGCAAGGTTTAACAGGAGCAACTGGCCCGCAAGGACCAACTGGCGCAACTGGTTCTCAGGGTTTGATAGGTGCAACAGGACCGCAAGGATTAACAGGCGCAACTGGTCCTCAAGGTCCTGCTGGCGCAAATGGTAATAATGGCGCAAATGGAATAAATGGCACTAATGGCACTAACGGACAAAGTAGCTTAGTAAAAACAACCGCTGAAGCAACAGGCACTAATTGTGCTACTGGAGGTACAAAATTAGAATACGGTTTAGATGCTAATAATAATGGTGTTTTAGATGCTGGAGAAATAAATACTACACTAACTAAATATGTTTGTAATGGTGCTACTGGAGCACAAGGTCCAATCGGATTGACAGGTAGTGCTCCGGCATATACTGCTGGGAATGGAATTTCAATATCAAGTGGTACAATTATAAATACAGCTCCAAACCAAACTGTAAATATAACGGGTGCAGGAAGTACATCAGTTACAGGTACATATCCAAATTATTCTGTTAATACTGACCTTAGTCCTTGTTTGCCTAAGTTTATTACAAATGTAAGTCTTGTGAATGTTAGTGGAAACAGTAATAGCTCATTAACATATTCATCTTTAAATTGCTCATCAAGTATACCAGTTGGAGCAACTCATGTAATATTAAATGTAAGAGCGGGTTCAAGTAATTTTTATATTAATTTTAGAAAGGACTCTTCTTCACAACCTTTATATACATCTAGTGCTAATTCTAATGCAATTGGAATGATTTTAGTTTCTGGATTAGCTTTTGCGAATTCTCAATTAATAATTCCAGTTGATTCATTAAGAACATTTCAATATTTATTTACAAATAACGGAATTGCCTCTACTGGCTATTTATATATTGATTTAATAGGTTACTATTAATAATTTCTGCCCTTGTTGGTGTTATCACCATTACTGTTCGGAAGAGTTTAAGTTAGGTGGGAATCCTAATATTTCAGGTAGTTTAGCATAATTACCTCCACTTAATTCAATAATCAATTTTACTATTTTTGTTCTTTTTTGCAATAATAGAAATATTAGCTAGAAGATTATAACATTGTAGTTGGTATAAGTATTTATTT
>CANHPI010000342.1 GCA_947462425.1 Bacteroidota bacterium | reverse complement strand
TTAGCTGTTCAAGAATTAGAACGTTGCATGAGCATAGGCTTTAAAGGCGTGCAGATTGGAAGTAACGTCAACAACATAAATTTAGGAGAAGCACAGTTTCATGATTTTTGGGCAGCTTGCGAAAAATTAAATGCTGCAATTTTAGTTCATCCTTGGCAAATGATGGGACAAGAACACATGACAAAATATTGGTTACCATGGTTAGTTGGCATGCCAGCAGAAATTAGTCGTGCAATTTGTTCAATGATATTTGGTGGAATATTTGAAAAATTTCCAAAATTAAAAGTGTGTTTTGCACATGGAGGTGGATCTTTTTTGCCTACTATCAGTCGTATTGAGCACGGTTGGGATTGCAGACCTGATTTAGTGGCCATTGATAACGAGTTTAATCCAAAAAAATATTTAGGAAAATTTTGGGTTGATTCTCATGTGTGTGATCATAAAATGTTGCAATACATTATTGATTTAGTTGGTGCTGATAAAGTTGTGCAAGGCTCTGATTACCCATTTCCATTGGGCGAAGCAGTACCAGGCGATTTAGTGCGTTCATCACCTTTATCAGAAAAAGACAAACATATTATTATGGGTAGCGCAGCAAAATCTTGGTTGTCGCTTTAAATAATAATTCAACATTCATAACTACTAAAATATTTTTATCTCACGATGCAACATTTTACCGATATACAATTAAAAAATTTAACTTCAGCCGAAGGCAAAACGTTACAAAGAGTAGTGATTTATTTTTGGGTGAATCGTTTCAATCCCGACGCACATGTTGATTTGATTGACAATGTAGAATTGTTTTTCATAGATTCTACAAGCCTTGTTATTACTTGCAATGAAGACAGTACAGGAATTGAAGCATTATTAAATTTTGATTTAGCTGAAGAGCAAAAACAATTGAAAGAAGAATTTGGTGGTAAAATAAAAATCATACCGATTGATGCATCAACCACAAAAATGTGGACAGATGTTATTGGCGAAACGATTGAATCTATTGATTTAACAAAGGATGGAGATAATTATTTAAACGATGCCATTATAGTAAATTTTGGATTAAAAGAAAAAAGAACGATTGGAATTAGCCCAAGTGATGGTTTAATTATTGATTACTGGGAAGATTGATACAACCAAAACATTTAAAAATTAATAGGTTTAAATTTTAATCTATGTTTCTATACATGAAAAACTAAGTTTTAAATAAATATTTTTGCTTGAATTTCCATATTGAATAATTTAAAAAATAATAAAATGAAAAAGCATATACAGTTTTTTGTGGCAGTAGTTATGATGCTAACATTAACTCATTGTAAAAAAGATAAGACAACTACACCAGAACCTACACCAATGGATGTTTTACCTGGCAGTGGTTCTTTAAACCTATATATTAAAGGAATGGTTGGATCAACGCCATTGGTTTTTTCTACTCAAACATATACCAATCAAGCTGGTAATACGTATAAAATTAACATGGCAAAATATTATATTAGTAACATTAAATTGACAAAAACTGATAATAGTGTTTACACAGTTTCAAATAGTTATTATTTAATTGACTTAACAGATTCGGTGAAAAGCATGGCAAAGCTTTCTGGCATTCCTTATGGAAATTATAAATCTGTAGAGTTCATGATTGGTGTTGATAGTTTAAGAAATGTGTCTGGTGCACAAACAGGTGGTTTAGACCCTTCACTTGGTATGTTTTGGACTTGGAGTACTGGTTATATTATGGCAAAAATAGAAGGAACTTCTCCTCAATCTCTTGATTTAGGTAATGTAATCGAATTCCACATTGGAGGATTCAGCGGAGTAAACAATGTTTTGAGAACGACAACGGTTTCTTTTGGACTTGATACAGCAAAGGTTTCTGCTACAGTTACCCCTTTAGTTTATATGTCAAGTAATTTGGCTGAATGGTTTGCTTCACCAAATATGATCGATTTTTCATTAGTTAATATTGTAACTATTCCAGGACCGAGAGCAAGCAGCATTGCAACAAATTACATGGATATGTTTAGTGTTAGTCGTATTCAAAACTAAAGAATCCTCATTTTTTCGCTCAACATACAGTAGGATAAAAAATTATACGTAATTTTGCTATCAGAAATTTAAATTTTGAGAAGTAAATTCAACATAATTTTTTCTTTTATTTTACTGATGAGTTTTAGTTGGCAATCAGTTGCAAAAACTTTTATTTATGTGAGTTTTAAGAAAAACCAAAAAAGTTTATCTAGAACCGTTTGTGTTAATAAAGACAAGCCAAAAAGTTGTTGCCAGGCAAAATGTTATTTGGAAAAAGAAATCAAAAAAGAAGACAGCCGACAAAGTAATTTGCCGTCGGGATTAAAAGATAAAACGGAGAAAACAGAATTGCTATCAACGTATTTGAGTTTTGATTTCTTACCCATCATTACTTCTAAAGAGTATAATGGTTATCAGGTTTCTAGTCAGCTGAAACAGTTTTCCACTGAAATATTTCAGCCACCTCAGGGCGTTTCTGTTTCCATATATTAAGAAAAAGCTTCCCACATAAATTAATTTTTTTGTGTTAAAAGGTCATGGCAATAATCCTAAAAATCAAGGTATGAAACTAATTGAAATAGTATTTTTTATAATGATATTTTTAACGATAAACGAATATCGTCTTATAAAAAAATACATACAAAATTTAGAAAAAATAGAACCGTCTACCTTAGAAAAAGAGGTTCTAAAAACATATAAGCAACTTAAGAAACCAATTAATTGGTTAAATTATAAACTATTAAATAACGATTTAAATTATTAAAAAAATGAGAACAACTATAAAATTTTTAACCGCACTGATGATGGTGTTAACTTTAGTAAATTGTAAGAAAGATAAAACGAGTAGTCTTGAACCAGAGCCGACGCCTGTTTTACCAACTACAGGAAATTTAAATTTAGCCTTTGAAGGTATGGTTGGTTCGGCGCCATTAGTTTTTACAACACAAACCTATACAAATCAAGCAGGAAACACCTATAATATTACCATGGCTAAATATTATATCAGTAATATTAAACTAACAAAAACAGATAACAGTGTTTTTACTATTACAAATAGTTATCATTTAGTTGATTTATCTGATTCATTAAAGAGTTTAGTAAAATTATCAGGAGTTCCTTATGGTAATTATAAAGCAATTGAGTTTATGATTGGTGTTGATAGTACTAGAAATGTTTCGGGGGCACAAAC
>CANHPI010000341.1 GCA_947462425.1 Bacteroidota bacterium | reverse complement strand
TGCTTCGACAGGCTCAGCAACCGCAACAAGCTCAGCAACCGAGGTAAGCACAGTAGAACCAAGTAAACCAGAAACAAGTTTCGAAGATTTTAGTAAAATGGATATCCGCACAGGTACCATTTTAGAAGCAGAACGAGTACCTAAAACAGATAAATTATTGAAATTAAAAATTGACACAGGTATCGATCAACGGACCGTTGTAAGTGGCATTGCTGAATATTATAAACCTGAAGATATTATTGGACAGCAAGTGAGTATACTTGTTAATTTAGCTCCTCGAATTATCAAAGGCATTGAAAGCAAAGGCATGATTTTAATGGCTTCAAATAGTAAAGGAGAATTGAGTTTTATTAACGCATCCAAAACCAATTTCAATAATGGCTCAGAAATTAAATAAACTTTGTTTTCTTTTTTTTATTCTATTTAGTGTAAAAACGTATGCGCAGAATGATGGTGTAAAAAAACCAGCATACAAAGATTATAAAAGCGACACAGCGTTTAAAGATTTTAATAAACTCAGGTATAAGGTGGCTTATGCTCAAATAAATTTATTAAAAAAAGGAGCTTTGTTGGTTCGCTTAAAAACAAATAACCGTGCCATTACAAAATTAAAAGCTGCTGGGAACATAGATTTAGCAACCAATTTAGCAAAAGAAACAGAATTGGAAAACAAAATTGTGATGAGTGCCTATAAAAAAGAATTTGATTTTTGTCCTGTTTATTTTTTCTATTCCGACTTCTCTGATACCATTCGTAAAGGCTTGCTAACAGGTATTTTTATTGATTCCACGTTAAACATCAATCCTGCTATTGTTTGTCATGCAACATTTTTTTTAATTGCCGAACAAGATGGCATTTATAATTCTTCGCTGGGTATTATTCCTGAATCATTTGCTAAGCAAGCCTCCGAAAATGGCAGTTATGGAAGAGATGCAGGCATTGTGATGAAAAATAAGTATTTTTTACAACTCAATAAACCGTTTCCTTTTTTTCAAATTAAAGCAGGTGTAGCAAGTCATAGTATACTAAACGAGGATGGATTGTATACAGATATTGCTGATGTTTTAAAACTTTATAGAAAAGTAAGCAGAAACGCGGGCGACTACAAACGCATGAAAAGTTACAGAGGCATTGTGGCAGCATATAACCGTAAGTTACAATCCTTTTACGATGAGCATTTAGGAGCAGAGGTAACGGCTGAGATTAAAGAGTTTGTTTATTAATTTCTTTAATTATTGGTTTTCTGTTTCCTCAATCTTTTCCTCTTCTTTTATTTCAGTATTTTGGGATACCTCCTCTTCATTTAGAGAATTATTCTGTTTTTCATTATGCTCAGAAGCATCTTTCTTTTCTACTTTCTGTTCTACTGTTTCCAATGAACCTTTACTGAAAATTATGTTTTTATAATTTTCTCTTTTTTTTGTCCAATATTCATCAAATTTAGGATATCCGCTCCAAGCATCAAACTTTAAATTTTCCATGTCCTCATGCGATGAATGGATTAGCTTATTTGCTAGTACAAGTGCTCTATCGTAATCTTTTTTATTAATACATAATTTTACAGAATCTTCAATTAATTCTAATTCAACATTAATTTTATTTGCCTCTGATTTATTTGTTTTATCATTATAAGTAAAAAATAAAAATAATAAGCCCATTCCAATTATAGTAGATACTGCAATAACAGCATTTTGAAATTCAACTAAAAAAGCTTGAATATTCTTTCCTTGGCTCCTTAGCTCGTCTGATCTTTTTATCCTTTGTGCAGTCTCTCTAGCTTCCTGTTCACGCCTAATTTTATCGTCCTCAAGTTCTCTATGCCTTTCCTTTTCTTCTTTTATTGCCTTTCTCTCTAATGCAGCTTCTTTCTCTTCTCTCCGCTCTCTGTTTGCAGCTACAGTTGCATTAAAGTGTTGGTCTTTTTCTTCCTGAGACATGACTTTGTTCGGCGAACTATTTGAGTCATTGTTGTTTTTAATTTTTCCTAAACATCTTAGAACCATAGTTCCATCATTTGTAACAATATCAGAAACACTGATGCCTGTTTTTGTGCTGATCATATTTGCACAAATTCTACGCCATTCTCCTGGGCCATCATGAAAGAGCTCCTTTTCCAATTCAAATTCTATACTTTTCATGCCCGAAAGACCATTGCTTCCAATTTTATATCTGTAATCTACTTTATGCCTATACATAGTTTAATTTTTTATAATATTATAGACTTTTAATAACATAAATTAACCCCAATAAACTTTAGTTTTATAGATTTATAATACATCGAATTTAGTTTAATCGTTTGAAATGTGATCTCTCACAGCTCTGACTCCGTATTGAGAAAATAATTCTTGATCAGTTTGAAGTAAAACGATTTCTCCATTGATGATTGACATTCTGAGACGCATCGTTACATCTTCATTGTATGCATCCGTTCCATTTTCCATTCCTAAATAATAATTGGTTGTTAACGTACCTAACTTATCATTTTGCTCGTATATCACATTTAATTCAATTTCAGTTGGCAAACGCCAACCATGGCCCAATTTTTTACAGGCGATTTCAGCTTCTTTGGAATCAAAAAATCCAAAATCAGTTTTCATGATATCTAACTTGCCAATTGTTACAAAGTTTATTGGTTCAATTTTTTTTGGTAAAACTGTTTCTGTTTTATATTTTGGGATAGAATCAATAAATTTACCAACTGTTTTAACATTCTTAGTTAAAACAGTTGGCGATTTATTTTCTACTTTACTTGGATTACAAGAAAATAATAAAACCGAATATATTACAATCAAATAATTCATTTTAAGAATTTATATATTTGGACGAAGTGTATTAAATAGTTTATTATTTGACACTTCAATTCAAAATAAGCTTCTTTAAATTGGTAAAATAAAATTTAGATGAAAAAATTACAATTCCTTTTAATCCCCAACATTTTCTTCAGAATTAATTACATTGTTTTCCTCAGCATTTAAAGAAATCACGTCACTTATTTCACCATTTTTAATAATATAATTTACTCCATCAATTAAATATTCGCCATCTAAATCACTTACTTTATTTCCGATAACTCTATTGCCTAAACTTAGTTCTGAAAGTTTCAAGTATTCCACTTCTGATTTTTCAACTTTTGAATTTTCAGATGACTTACTTAAAGTTGAAAGTTGCTTTCTATATTCTAACTTTAAATTTAATGAATCTAACCTCATCTTTAAAAT
>CANHPI010000340.1 GCA_947462425.1 Bacteroidota bacterium | reverse complement strand
TTTAGTTCAATTGTTTTTATGTAAATCTGTTTTTTGTTGGATAGCAGTAATAATGCCCCCTTTTTTCCGAATCCTAAATTATCACGAACTATAATTTTTAGATATTTTTTTTCAGCATGTATTATAAATTGAACCAAATAATTTTTTTTAATGGTTACCTGCATTAATTCTACCGGTAATTTTATTGCAGGACTTTGCAATGAGCAAGAGTCTGAGATTAAAGTAAATTGACAGGGTGATTGTCCATATATTATATATGACATAATAAAGGCACAAATAAAAAACAACTGCTTCATAATTTTAATTTTTTCTTTAAAAATAAAATAGGATAAAGCAAAAACACCTTACCCATGTGAAAATATTTTTTCGAGTTATTATTTTTGTTTGAATCCTATTAAAATAACCGCGCAACCAGAGCCTTCATTTTTGTGGGCATCTAATTGAGCTTCTATAGTACATTCAATAGTAGATTTCACTTTAAAATCCCAATGAGGTGCATTAGCATACTTTTTATTTGAAAATAATAAATGTTTGTCTTGATCATAAATATTAAAGATCAAATTACCATCAGTTTTTCCACTGCATGCAGCAATACGATATATAGTTTCGCCAAAAAAGGTTGTGTGAAACTCAGCCATTTCTTCTGAATTTAATAATAATGAGCGGTATGATTGTCCGTCAGAAATAAATTGAGAAATAATATGTTTAGAACATAAACTTGCAATAGAATCGCATTGAGCATTAATAGAATTTGAGAACCCTAAAATGGATAAAACTAATAGGCTTTTATAAATTATTTTCTTCATTATTTATTAATATTAATTAAGATTTTGCATTAATAATATTGTTTCGAATTGCTAATATTTTTGCCGCTATCAGATTAATTTGTTCTTTGCTGATAGAAATTTCTGTTACACTATTAATGTAAGTTAATTTTTTTGATTCATCAGTTGTTGGTTCAACAAAAATATATTTTGAAATAACTTCTTCATAAACTTTCGCTATTTCTTCTAAATCTTTAACTAGCATATTGGCATCTGGCAAATTATGCGAATTAATTAATTTTATAATATTGCCTAATGCCTGTTTTTGTTCAGCAATGCGGTATTTTAATTCATCATTAGGTTTATAAT
This sequence comes from Bacteroidota bacterium, assembly GCA_947462425.1. Next base: position 2,094 of record CANHPI010000340.1, on the reverse strand, counting down.
TATATGCTGCAATTGAAAAATGCATACTTTCAATCCATCCTCCGGTTAAAATTAAGCTGCTAATTTCTGTACGCTTGTTAGTTTTTAAATAGGCATCACTTGCTCTATAAGCTACACCAACTAATGCTAACATACTATCTTTATTAGAAATGTTATCGTTAATACGTTTCATTGTTGCTGGATTAAACGCTGCCGAAACTCCAATTTTATCAGCCAAATTTTTTACAGCATCCAAATAAACCAATGCATCTTGAGTTTGACTATATAAACTTACGTATCCTAAGTCAGCACCATAAATGCCTAAATTTAATGCCTTAGAATAATCAGAAATATATTGCCCATTTTTACTTCCGTCATTTAACATTTTTTTATCGTAAGAAATTCCTAATTTTTGAATTAATAGTGCGGTTTGCATGGGAGATGGAATACTAAATAATTGTCCACCAACATTTATTCCAAGCGCTTTTACGGTATCAGTATCTGTTACTTCATTTTCATGTTCGGTTGTTTGTGAATTGCTACAAGAATAAATTACAAAGGATACTAAACCAATAATAATAATCTTAGAGTTTAACTTAAAATTTTCAATATTCATCGCCATAATTTAATTATTTGATCTAAAACAATTCTATGCAAGTAAACAAAATTAAGTGACAAAGACAAAAATAGTTGAATTGGTTTTGTGTCTGTTTAAAATTTGCCTTATGATGATGTTATGTATTTTTTTGACTATTAATTGGTTTATTTTTTGAGATTTAGTCACCTATCTCTTTACAATTTGCCTAGTTTGCTCAAAAATTTATCATAACATTTTTAGCATTAAAAATTTATACAACCTTTAAAGAAAGTAATTATAAAATACCTAATGCTTCTTCAATGTATTTAAAAGTAGATAAGATTTCTGGTTTGCCATCAATTTGAGCAACATCATGTTCAAAGTGTGCTGATGGTTTTCCATCGGCTGTTAAAATGGTCCATCCATCTTTTAATTGTTTAATATTTCGAGTACCCATATTTATCATTGGTTCGATGGCAATTACCATACCGTCTTTTATTTTTGGGCCATCACCACGTTTTCCATAGTTGGGAACTTCTGGATCTTCATGTAATTTTTTTCCTAACCCATGACCTACTAATTCTCTAACAACACCGTACCCATTCTTTTCTGCATGCGTTTGTATAGCATTTCCAATATCTCCAATTCTATTACCACTCTTAAATTGTTCAATGCCAATATATAAACACTCTTTTGTTACATCTAATAATTTTTGAACTTCTGGTGCAATATTTCCTACACCAAACGTATAGGCATGATCTCCAAAGTAACCGTTTTTAATTACCCCACAATCCACAGAAATTATATCACCTTCTTCTAATGGTTTATCATTTGGTATACCATGAACTACTGAAGCATTTAATGACATGCAAAGTGTATTTGGGAAACCATACATTCCTTTAAATCCAGGTACACCACCATTATCTCTAATATATTCTTCGGCTATTTTATCTAAATAAAGAGTTGTAACTCCAGGTTTAATTTCTTTAGCAATGATTCCTAATGTTCGAGATACGCTTAACGCAGATTCTCTCATTAATTCTATTTCTTCTCTGTTTTTTAGGATAATCATTTGCCAAATAGTTTTTGAAAAAATGTTTTTTCTTGTTTGTAATTGTTATGAGCCTCTGGATTTTTAACCATATGGTTAAAATCGCCCCCTTCTGGATGAAGAATTTGCCATGTGGAACTCCAGCCTAAAAAGCCACCTACATTTCTATCATCAATAAAAATATCTACGTTTAGTTTTCTAGGGGTATCCTCAGTAATAATTTCTTCAGGATAATTTTTATTTACAGCATAAAATTCTACACCATTTTTTTTACAAAAATCAACAGCATCTTCTAATAAACTGCCAGTGCGGTATGTGTGTAAAATTAATTTATGTCCTTTTTTTTGTAATTCTTTTATGGTAGCAAAAGCAAATAACATTTCTTTTCCAATTCTTGGATAATCATGTTCCACAATTGTCCCATCAAAATCAATGGCTATTGTTTTACTTTCGTTATTTAAAAATTGTTGGTTCATTATTTAAATGT
>CANHPI010000339.1 GCA_947462425.1 Bacteroidota bacterium | reverse complement strand
GTTGCAAATTTACAACCAGTGCAATTAGGGGGCACAACTGTAAAAAGGGCATCGCTGCATAATGCTGATATTATTGAAAAATTAGATGTACGAATAGGTGATTTTGTATTTGTTGAAAAGGGTGGGGAAATTATTCCGAAAATAATGGGGGTAGATTTAACAAAACGAAAACCGAATACACATCCTACAAAATACATTACACATTGTCCTGAATGTAACACTGCCTTAAAACGAGATGAGGACCAAGCTAATCATTTTTGTCCGAATGAAAATGAATGTCCGCCGCAGGTTATTGGAAAAATGGAGCACTTTGTATCACGCAAAGCTATGAACATTGATAGTTTAGGTGGAGAAACGTTAGTGCAATTGTTTAATTCAGACTTGGCAAAAAACATTGCCGATTTGTATGATTTAAAAAAAGAAGAAGTATTAAACCTTGATAGAATGGCTGAAAAGTCAGCTAATAATTTAATAGAAGGGATTGAGTCTAGCAAAAAAGTACCTTTTGAAAGAGTTTTATATGGAATTGGCATTAGACATGTAGGAGAAACAACAGCAAAAAAAATAGCTAAAAAAGTAAAATCATTAGATGTATTAGTAAATGCAACCAAAGAAGAATTATTAGAAATTGACGAAGTAGGTGAAATTATTGCAATTAGTATTGCTGATTATTTTACAAATGAAAAAAATAAAGAAATCATGCTTCGATTAAAAAAAGCAGGTTTACAATTTGAATTAAGCGAAGAACAACAACAAGGTGGTACAGATAAATTAAAAGACTTAACTATTGTTATAAGCGGCGTATTTGAAAAACACAGCCGAGAGGAGTACAAAGAACTTATTGAATTACATGGAGGAAAAAACTCAAGTTCAATTTCTAAGAAAACCAATTTTATTTTAGCTGGCGAAAATATGGGACCTGAAAAATTAAAGAAAGCTCAATCTTTGGGGGTTAAGTTAATTAATGAAGATGAGTTTTTGGATTTGATAAAATGATAGCGTAGTATATTTTTTGTAAAATTGAAACTTGGAGAAGTTCATTAAAATACTTTATATAAAACAATTCAAAATCATTTTTAACAAGAGATTTTATTAACTCAAATATATGTTGATATTGAATTTATAATTTAATATTAGTTAGATGTAGTGTTGAGTAAAAAGATTTAAATTTTGAGGTAATGTACTGAAAAATAGTTGGTGATTTTCTCAAAAATAATTTATAACCTTCAACTCTTAATCAAAATAGAAAGTAAAACGAAGTAACACCAATGTGATTGATGTTAACAAAAAAAGGTAGTTTAAGCTACCTTTTTTAATTCTTGCATTTGAGAAAATGGTAAAGAAAAATGATGTATTCTCAATTTTATATTAGATTTACCTCAATCGGTATCTAATATATGCCCTAAAAACTAAAAACTTTTTTAATTAGTATAAGATTAAGTACAACCTATTACATATAAAATACTATTATTTAGCTTTTAATTTATCGCTCATTTCTTTTCCTTTTGCCTCATTACCGGTTAAATAATATAACTTACGTAACGCTGTCAAACATGCTTTATCATCTGATTTAATAGATATTGCTTGTTCTAAATATGGTATAGCTTTTTTATAATACTCTGAACTTTTTGTTTCATATTCTTTCTGTTTTTTTACCAACTCAGGAACAGTAGTCTTTTCAGTTGACTTATTATATAAAGTTCCTCCGTAGTTATTATATAATGCTCCCAAGTTATATAAGGCATTAAAATAACTTTCCTGATTGGTTGGCTTTAAATCAACAGCTTTTTGATAATGTTCAGCTGCTTTCATTACTAATTCATCATAATTTACAGGTTTAATAGTGTCTTTTCCGCTCTTACCTCTGGGATTGGCTAAATTATCAAAAACATTACCTAATACTAATTCTAATTGAGCATTATTAGGTTCTTTTTCTATAGCAGCTTGCAAATTTGCTAATGCTTTTTCCTGTTGTCCTTTTTGTAGGTATATTTCAGTTTCACGATTCATTAAATAAACATCATTTGGAAAGGTTTTTCGTCCCATTTTTAAATACTCCAATGCCGTGGCTGTATCTTTTTGAATAAGTTTAACATCATAAATAGTTTGATAATTATAAGGCGATGCAATTTTTTGATCAATCATTTTTTTATTGTAATCAAACATTTTAATAGGATTTTTTGCTTTTTGAGCAGAGATACAAGCGTTATAAAAACCAGAGGTATCTTTCTTACCAGTCATTAATGAGTTCATAACTGCCGATTTATAAAAATAATCTGCTGATTGATCATATTGTTTTGCTTTATATTTTCCAACAGCAATGTTTGATGATTCTAATTTAATTTGCCCAGCAGTAATACTTAATTTTAAATCATCGTCGCTTGGCATAGAGCCTCCCTTCATGATATCCATAATATTTTCAAAATATTTTGAATCTAGTTCTTTAATTTTTTCTAAAGAACTTGCTGCAGCTTCAAATTCAACTAAAGATGTATTGCCATAAGCAGATTCTAATCTTTCATTTTTATCTGTAATTGTTGACTCTAATTTTTTTTGCTCAGTTTTTAAATTGTATTGATATAAATCATACATAATACGACAATAATATGCATGAGTTTTAGCTTGTATTTTTGTTTCTTCGTTAGCTAGGGCCAAATCTATATTATCTTTAGCCTTCATTAAATAAGATACATCAGGTTTATCTTTCAATGTTGATTCATAATCATTTAATGCACGCCATGCATTTTGAACTTTAACTTTTTGAGCCATACCTATCATTGGTAGTGATATGAATGCAAGTATCTGAATTGTTTTTTTCATTTTCGTATTTTTTATGTTCTAGTCTTTTTCAATTTATGTTCCAAATTTTATTTTTTAACTTTTATTTACAATTGGAGAAAATAAGAAATTTTATTAAAGAGATTTAAAAATCTCTTTAATAAAATTATTTCAAAATTATTCTACATTGTCTGGTGCAGCTTCGCCTTTACTTTCTTCATTCTCTGATGGAGTTTCAGCAGCAGTTATGTCTCCGGTTGGAATTTCGGGAGTTACTTCTCCTTCAACAACCGCTTCAACCTCTTCTTCGTGATCAACTTTAGTTACAGCTGCAATACTATCGCTATCTTGAATATTAATTAACTTAACACCTTGTGTTGCACGACCCATTACTCGTAAATTGGAAACAGCCATACGGATAGCAATTCCGTTCTTAGTAATAATCATTAAGTC
>CANHPI010000338.1 GCA_947462425.1 Bacteroidota bacterium | reverse complement strand
TTACAAGAACTCCAAGTAACTTCTGCACCTAAAGCAGTTAATGTTTCAATTAATACAGCTGTTTGAATTGTCATATGCAAACAACCTGCAATACGAGCACCAGCTAAGGGCTTAGACGCACCATACTCAGCACGAAGCGCCATTAATCCTGGCATTTCTTCTTCTGCTAATTTAATTTCTTTACGACCCCATTCTGCTAATGAAAGGTCTTTTACTTTGTACGCTAAGTACTTTCCTGTTGCTACTGCTGACATATTATTTTATTGATTTAAAAGTTTATTTTTTGTAATTATGCAAAGATAAGATATAAGATTGTAACATCAAATAACTAATAAAGTTTAATTTAATAAGATTGATAGAGGTTTTTAACATACAAAAAGGTTTGTTTTTTGGATTATTAAATCTAGAGGAATTTGCAAAATCCCATAATCTAATCGCTAAACGAGACATTGAAACTCAGGGAAAAAATTATCTCATTAATACATTATTAGATAAGGAAGTGATTATTAAATATGATGATAAAGGAAAGCCATATTTAGCAGATGATAACCGACATATCTCCATTTCGCATTCTCACGATAAATTAGCCATCATTGTAAATGAACAAGAATCGACTGGTATTGATATTGAATTAATAAGAGATAAAGTTATTAAAATAAAGCACAAATTTCTTTCAGCTACAGAACTGCAAAATACCAATGATGATGTTGAAAAATTATTGATTTGTTGGGCCGCTAAGGAAACCTTATATAAAATATATGGACTTAAAGATGTTGATTTTATTGAACACTTAGCTATAAAACCATTTACAAAAGATAAATTTGGAACACTTATTGGAGAAATTAATTTACCAAATTTCAATGAATCATATCAACTTAATTATCAATTATTGGATGATTATGTTTTAGTTTATGCGTTGAATAAAATAAATAAACAACAGTAGTTAAAAAACCATTTAAACCAAATAGTAACATAGATAAAAAAAATTAATTTGTAAGCACTTAACTTATATAAAGCAAGTTTTCATATAAGGATTTAATGTTTTAAACCGAATCAACGCTACATTTAGTGTTTTTATTAACTAAAAAAACTATGTATCTATGCGGTAAAATATTTTTTAAACACATTGCTAAAAAACCAAACACATACTAAACTCATCGTATTAGTTGATCCTGATAAATATAATCCGGAATTAATTAACATAGCTAACAAAAGTAAAGTGGCTTATATATTTGTTGGAGGAAGCGTTATACATAAAAACTCTTTTGAAAGCACTATTAAAGCAATAAAAAAAATAACGAAGATTCCAATTGTCATTTTCCCTGGCGATGAAACTCAAGTTTCAAAATATGCTGATGGCATTTTAATGTTATCGCTGCTATCCGGAAGAAACGCCGAGTATTTGATTGGTAAGCATGTTAAAGCAGCTTCCAAAATTAAGGCATCAAATTTAAAAGTTATTCCAACAGGTTATATTTTAATTGATGGAGCTAATATATCCACTACACAAAAAATAACTAAAACCGAACCGCTTACAAATAAAAAAGAAATTATAGAAACAGCTATTGCAGGAGAATTATTAGGTAAAAAAATGATTTACTTAGAAGCTGGCAGTGGAGCAAAAAAAACAATACATAAATCTATTATTATGAATGTGAAAAAAAACATTACTATTCCATTAATTGTAGGAGGAGGGTTAGATTCTATTTTAAAAGTAAAAAACATACTTACTTCAAACCCTGATTATCTTGTTATTGGAAACGCCTTAGAAAAACGTCCTGCTTTACTAACAGAAATATCTAAATTATTCTAATGTATTATTCATTTAATCTTAATTTAAATATTAAGACAACAACATGAATAAATTATGTAACTCTTGATAGCTAAAGGTATAAAAACAATAAAAATTGCACATGAAATTAGTAGTAATTACACCATCAAAAACAAGTGATATTGAAATAACGGCAATCATTCAAATGTTTGAAGCGGGTTTAGATACGTTGCATGTTCGTAAAAACAGATTTTCTACTAAAGAACTAGATGAATATATAAAGAAAATTCCGTCTCATTTTCATAATCGGATTATAATACATTCTCATCACCGACTTGCTCTTAAATATAATTTAAAAGGGTTTCATTTTACCTCCACACACCTCAAGAAAAAATTTCAATTATGGTGGAATACAAAAATGATTTATATAAGAAAACCGAATTTAATTAAATCAATATCTTATAAAAGAATATCTGAATTATATTTAGAACAAAAAGTGAAAACTGATTACTGTTTTTTAGGGACTATGTTTCATAATGTTTCTGGTGAATTATACAGCGGATTTTATCCAGAAACTGTGGAAGCAGCATTAACAAAATCAGAAAAAAAAATATACGCAAGAGGTGGAATAAATGAAAAAAGTATTGAATTAGCATACAAATTAGGTTTTCATGGTATAGCGTTATACGGTCATTTATGGAAAAGTTCTTCTCCCTTTAACAAATACATTGAATTTATTAGATATTGTAAATTAAAAAATATTCCACTTGATTGATGACTACTTGGGATTGGATAGCTTTATTAACCGGCATAGCAGGTGTATTATTTACAATATTTGAAAGTATTTGGTGTTGGCCAATAGCATTAATTTCTGTTGTAATTTCTGGTATAACATTTTATAACCAACGTTTATTTGGAGATTTTAGTTTACAAATCTTTTATTTTTTTAGTGGAATTTATGGTTGGGTATATTGGAACAAAAAAAAGGGTAGCGCTTTTATTGTCTCAAAAATGCCAATAAAATGGGTTATTCCAATCATGTTATCAATTGTTTTACAAAGTGTTATTTATTTTTTCCTGCTAAGGCATTTTAAATCTGATCAAATTTTGTTTGATTCAATATTAACTGCTTGTAGTTTTACATGTACATTTATGATGGCGAAAAAATGGATTGAAAATTGGGTTGTTTGGGTAATTATCGACGCCGCCTATGTTGTTTTATACATAATAAAAGAATTACCAACTTATGCCATATTATATGGATTTTTTAGTTTAATGGCATTGTATGGATTTTACTCATGGAAAAAACAACTAATCATAAAATAAAAAAAATAGTTATTGTTGGCGCCGAAAGTACCGGTAAAACAATATTATGCGCGCAATTAGCAAAACATTATAAGACCGTTTACGTGCCAGAATATGCTAGAACATATTTCGAAAAACATGACATTAATAATTATAGTACT
>CANHPI010000337.1 GCA_947462425.1 Bacteroidota bacterium | reverse complement strand
TATAAAAAAGTTTTTTCTAAATTTACAAAAGCTAAAAAGTCTGCATTTAATGGTTTGTATTATAGTCCTGAAATTGCATTTGCAAAATTTACTGAATCAAGAAAATACACTTCTAATTACAATAATACTCATAAAGAAAATAGTTCAGAATTCGATGCACAATCATTATCATTTATGTTTAATTTGGGCGTAAAAATTGCCATAAAAAATAGAATATTATTAGATGGTTACATTGGAATTGGCAGCTGCTTTGATAATAGAGATGTAGCAAACGCAATTTATAATTCAAGAGAAAATAATTTTATAGCAAGAAGGTATTTTGAAACAAATAGGTTAGCTACTCAACTTGGTTTGAAAATAGGATATCTTTTTTAAAAGAAAGGTCGGCTTTTGATAAAAATCCATAAATTAATAGGATTTAGCCTCCACAAGAGCCTTAAGCCTTGTTTCAATTTGAATAAATTGCATCATAAAGTAATTAAAAAATATCTTAATGTTGCTAAAAAGTAGAACCTAATAAAAATGAAGAAGTTTTATACCAATATTTTGCCGACTCTGTTTGTTTTTTTGCTAACTGGTAAAATTTATTCTCAAAGTATTCAATGGGCTCAAAATATGGGCGAAAATTTAGCTTACTCTAGGGGTGCTTCCATTGCAAATGATAATTCAAATAATATTTATACTGTTGGCAGTTATACAAATTTAGGATTTGATATTGATTTTGGGGTAGATACTTATACATTGGGGTATATGGGTAATGACGATATTTTTATTTTAAAAAGTAATACTTATGGCGAATTTTTATGGGCTAAGGGAATAGGAGGTAAAAGGAGTGAAAAGGCCTCTTCAGTTTCTGTGGATGACTCTGGAAATGTATACATTACAGGAACTTTTGAAGATACTGTTGATTTTAACCCTGGGGTTGGGACTAATATATTAACTGCTGTTGGGACCAATATTTATATTTTAAAGTTAAATTCAAATGGTGATTTTGTTTGGGTAAAGAATATTCCAGTGGCACTTTCAAATAATATTCCATCTATAAAAATTAGTAACGATGGCAGTATAATTGTAAGCGGTAATTTTATAGGAAATCCAGACTTTGATCCTGGTGATGGTGTTTTTAATTTAGGTACGAGTAATACTATAACTTTGTTTGTTTTAAAATTAAATATTCAAGGTAATTTTATTTTTGCAAAAAAATTAGGAGCAGGTAATAATTACGGTTTGTGTCTTGATAACTTAGGAAATATTTATACTACTGGGAGTTTTAGTTCTAGTTCAGATTTTGATCCCGATTCTAGTGTTTATAACTTAAATAGAACAGGATTTAATGGACTTTATATTTCTAAGTTAAATTCCAATGGCAACTTTGTGTGGGCCAAAAGCTTTAAAGGAAATAGCTTAGCATTGGGGTTCGATATTTTTGTAGATGATTCAAATAACGTTTATACAACTGGAACTTTCCGCGGAACAACATTTTTTAATTCAAATAATTTAACTGATAGCTCAATTTCGGCTGGAAATACCGATGTTTATATTTTGAAATTGGATTCAAACGGTAATTTTGTTTGGATTAATCAAATTGGCGGTACTGGTTCTGATAATTCAAAATCAATTTTATCCGATAAAAACAGGAATTTATTTATATTAGGTTCATTTGCGAACAATGTTGATTTTGATTCAAGAATTGGTACTGTTAACCGAACTTCCAAAAGCAATGGAAATGATATTTTTTTACTTCAATTAAATAGTAATGGTCAATTTATAAATGTAAAAGTAATTGGTGGAGAGGGATCCGAAAATGGAAATGATATAACAATTGATAATCAAAACTCAATTATTATTACGGGAACTTTATCAAGTATTAAGCCTGATTTTGATTCTATTCCTGGAAAATATTTTTTAAATGTAAAAGGTAGTGAAGATGTTTTTATTGCAAAATATTCAAACTGTAATTTGAAATTAACTAAATCTCCTCAAAATAAAACAGTCATTAATGGTTTAAGTACTTTTTTTGTAGTTAGCTCTTCAAGTTCAAATTCCAATTACCAGTGGCAATATTTGAGTAAAAATGGATTTGTTAATTTACAAAATGATACTCAATTTGTAGGTGTTTTAAACGATACTTTATATATTAATAAGACAACTCAAGATTTGAATAATTATAAACTTAGATGCATTGTTTATAATGACGGTTGTAGTGTTGTTTCTGATACAGCAACACTCAAAGTAGATTGCGGTTACAAAATTACTAACCAACCAATCAGTAAAATTGTAAGTAATGATAAATCTGCATTATTTTCAATTAGTATTGATAATGCTTTTGTGGATTTTCAATGGCAACAAAAGATTGGAAATTCTTTTATAAATGTAATGAACAACGAACAGTTTTTTGGTTCTAATAATGATAGTTTAAGCATTAGTAATGTTAATTTAAACCAAAACAACAGTAGCTTTAGATGTTTAACTTCTTTAAATAATTGTGATATTGTAAGTGATACGGCTACACTTTCAGTTAAGTGCGAAAAACTTATAAAAACTCAGCCAGTAAGTAGGGCAATAAATCCAGGTGGAAGTATTATATATTATATTAATACCTTCAGTACAACTTCACTGTTTCAATGGCAAGTGGGCGGCACAGCATCAGGTGATTATTTTACGAGCCTTAGCCCTTCTCCTTTTATTAAAGGTGTGAACGATGATTCGTTGATAGTTTCAAATATTTATCCTTTACAGAATAACAAAGAAATATTCAGATGTATAGTAACGAATAAAGGGTGTATTGATACCTCTAATATGGTTTTAGTTTATTTTGTTGGAACAAATGAATTACAAAAGAATAGTTTGAAGGTTTTTCCAAATCCAACCTCTGATTTCATTAATGTTGAGTTTAGTAATTTTGCTAATGAAGTTAAATATCGTTTAACTGATGTAAGTGGTTCAGAAGTGTTAAATGGTGTTTTAGATAATACAAAAACAACTATCGATATTTCAAACTTAAACAGCGGGATGTATTTTTTTACTTTATACGACAAGTCAGTTTTGAATTATAAAATAATAAAAAATTAGCTAATAAATAAACCTTAAATACTAGTATTTAATTAAATATATATAGATGTCAGGATTTTTAAAGAAAGGTCGGCTTTTGATAAAAATCCGTAAATGAATAGGATTTAGCCTCCACAGGAGCCGCAACCTTCTAACGTCTTTAATAACAAGTTACTAAAAATCCCACTAG
>CANHPI010000336.1 GCA_947462425.1 Bacteroidota bacterium | reverse complement strand
GTCTTTATTTGAAAGAATCCAATAATCAAACCATCGACCAAAGATTGCCAATTTTATCATATAGAAATCACTCATATAAGTTTTAATCTCTGATTTCAGAATCTTCTCATAAAACTCATACAGCTCAAGACTAAAGTCTTTAAGAAATTCTGCATACTTCTCAAATTCTGAAGTACTAATGGAATTATAAAGCCAATCATGTATCGGAGGCGTAAAACCCATTTTATTTCGATTAATTATTTTCTCAGGAACTAAACCTTTAATTATATCGCGCATTAAAATTTTATTCTCAACGATCCCAACTTTATAATGGGTGGGAATTTGTTGCGAAAACTCTATAAATCTATAATCTAAAAAAGGACTTCTAACTTCAATCGAATTTGCCATAGATGTACGATCCACCTTAACCAAATAATTATTTGACAACGTATTAGTAAGTAGATCATGAATTCTTAAACCCTCAGACAAATTATTATTGGATAAATCAAGTGCTTCAGTTAGCCTTTCACTAGTCCATTTTTGATATGAAACTGGCTTATATCTATCTGCTGCAAACATTTGACTATAAAAATCTCTCTTATCATATAATGACAATCGCAATAATTCCTTCAATTTGTTTAACCTTACGTCAATGTTTTTTGCCCTATCTGCTATTGATAGCATTAATTTCCTTGTGATTATTGGCAATTTATAAAGCTTTTCAAGGATATAACCAGTATTATAAATTGGGTAACCACCAAATATTTCGTCTCCCCCATCACCACTAAGTACTACCTTAACGCCATTTTCAGCAGCCATCTTGCAGACGGAATAGCTAGGAAAGGATGAATAATCGCCAAAAGGCTCATCAAAAATCTCAGAGTAAAAAGGCCACGTTAAATTAAAATCGGATTCATTGTATATATGATGATGATGACGAGAATTAAAATAATCTTTAGCTATATTAATATATTCAGATTCGTCATGTTTTTTACTTTCAAAACCGATTGAAAACGTATTCAAATTTTCAAGGCTTGTGAAATTTTTCATTTCACCCACTACAGCAGAACTATCTAACCCACCACTCAAGAATGCACCTACGGGGACATCACTCCTCATTCTTAACCTTACAGAATCTTCAAACAATTCTTTTCCCGAGTTAACCAAATCTTCTCTGCTGAAAATAAACTTTGGCTGGGGTACTTTGTAGTAACTATATTTTAAAAATTCGTTTCCCTCAATATTTAATTTGATATTATGCCCCGCCTCTAATTTATAAACATTATTATATATAGTTAACGGAGCAGGTATATACCCCAAAGAGAAAAATAATTGGATAGCTTCTTTATCCAAATTGTCATACCGGTTTATATTCAAATCAGTATGTTTTAAAATTGCTTTCAACTCCGAACTGAATATAAACTTGTTATTTTTATAATAATAATAGAATGGCTTCACTCCAAGTCGGTCACGGGAGCAAAACAAGATATCCTGATTCATATCATAAATGCAGAAAGCCCACATACCATTGAAATTTTCCACACACTTCTCGCCCCATTCCAAATATGCTGCCATTATAACCTCTGTATCTGTGTGGTTAACAAAATTGTAACCCAACAAAACTAAAGACTCTTTAAGCTCTATATAGTTGTAGATTTCACCATTAAAAACTATTTTAAGTTTTCGATTCAAATGAACATAAGCCATTGGCTGAGCTCCGGCATTACTAAGATCTATTATCGAAAGTCTCACATGGCCCAAACTTATATTATTATCTGAAAAACAAAAACTCCCATCCGGACCTCTGTATCCTATACAAAAGTTCATAGATTTAATTACTTCCTTATCAAGGAAATTAAAACCATTTATTCCACACATGTTTTTTTTCTTGCAATTAATACAAATCCATTATCGCCACGACCCAAGTATACCAAATCAAGGTCATACTTTTTTATCCAACTTTTTAGAGTGGAATGTTTCTGAGGATTATCAAATTCAGGCGATAGCATATCAAAAGTATCAAGAATCGCCCATTCTTTAAGCTGTTCTTTTGATAGGTTAGGAAATTGCTTCGAGTAATTACAAATTGGAATAATTTGAGCGAAAAACTTCCCTACTACAGGAATGTTTAACAATTCGGTTGATATTGGAATCCATTTTGGCACATACCACCGTATAATAGAAAGAAGACGTTTTTTGTTAATCCTTTTGGTAATTGGTCTAAACCAATATTTTGTGTAAAATTTTGTTTTTAAAGTGTCAGCATAAACATCGATAGCAATCTCTCCACCAGGTTTAAGGGATTGAAGCATCATAGCGAAAGACTTTTCAACATCAGGTGTATGCTGAATAACCCCTAAACAAAAAACCTTATCAAAGTATTCTTTACTAAACGGAATATCATATACACTGGCTTGACATAAAGTAAGATTTTCATAAACTCCATTGTTTCTAGCATTCGCTTCCACGGCATTCGAATAATCAAATGAATATAAATCAGCTCCAGCCTCTAACAAGATCTGAGTAAATCGGCCAGAACCGCTACCAACCTCCAATACCTTAGCACCATTTAGTGATTCATTGGTCCACCTAGTAGAACGATAAAACCGATCTCTACTTATGGAATTTTTACTATACTCGTCAACTTGAGTTTTGTCAAACTCATTCCACTGAAAACCGAAAGAGGAAGAATAATTCTCAATTGGAACAAATCTTGGGATATTATTAATAATTGGATAAGAATTACCTTTTTTGTCTATTAATTTACCATTATCCTGAATTAGCACTGAACCATCTTCAGGACTCCGATAACTATCAAAGCTACAATTCATATTTAAAAGATTTAAAATTTAAAATTAAACAAGTTTATTAAGAACAACATAATCTAGACATTTTTTCTCTATTGAACTTCTAAAAATATAATACCAGAATACACGATAAATAGTAATAAATACAAGAATAAAATTAGAAATTTTCTTATAAGAAAAAATATTTTTAGTTTTTAACATAGTTTTAAGAAATTTCTTATTAGATCTAAACTCAAGTTCACCAGACTCTTTAATTATTTTGGAAATAGCACACATAAAATTAAACCATTGCATTTCATCGAAATTGAAAGATGGATCATTAAAATTTAAACGCCTTAAATGAAAACATACTATAGAAGCATACCCATAATCAATTTGACTAAATCCATCTTTATTTATTTTACTAGAAATATTTGAAGAATGAATTCTATATATAGTCAAACAATCATTAACGCAACAAAAATCACCTT
>CANHPI010000335.1 GCA_947462425.1 Bacteroidota bacterium | reverse complement strand
CATTGTAAACAAATCTAAAATAACCAAAACTAAATCTAAAAGTGTATTTATTGGAGATATCGAAATACCACTATCTAGAGGTCATCAGATAAAACTTGATTAATAAATATTCTCAACTTTAATATTTTTTGCTTATTGCCAATAACCTAATACATTTTCTGTTTGTGATTTTTGTTTACAATGATGTCATTCACATACAAACTTAGGTCATTCACCCCATTTTTAAATAACATGAATTTTTTTATATACATTTGATTTTATACAAAATTTAAATCTTAAATAGATGAATAATAAAATTTTATTTTTTTTAATGAATGGAATAATAGGAAGATGGTTCTTTATTTTTCTAAATGCAATTACAGTGTTTTTTAGTTTTTATTGCGTTAAATATATTGTTAACTCAATAATGGATCATTTGGAAAACTCCCATAAAGAAACACCTAGTTTTTTGCGCTCAATGCTGCATCAAATAATGCATAACACCCCGCACATTGAAGCCAACGGCCTTGATAAAGTAAACATTACCATCAACAGCGTTGGAGGTGTTTTAATATCACTTGGCGTATTAATGGAATCAAGAGAAACAATTGTGAAAATGACTAAAATAAAAATAACACCTTTGCAAGAACATCTTAATGCGGTGTCTGAATATTGTGGTATGGGGCTTTTGTTGATTGGGTTATTTATCGAAATATTTACAGTTATTATTGAGGTGCCAAACGACCTTATTAATACAGTTGGTATTGAAAATTATTTATATTCAGCATGTGTTTTTTTTATTACACTTGCCGCCTTCATTGAAATAGCCTTTATGAAGGAGTTTATTAAAACCTATTTTAATAAAAGTTTAAGTAATAACATAGAGTAGTTTTTTATGGGCATTAATATTATTTCTAAAGAAATGATGTCTAATAAAAGAATATTAAAAACATATTTAGCCTTATGTTTTTGTTTTATTACTTTAAATGTTTTCACTCAAAAAGTTACAAATAGTATCCATAAAAAAAGTGAGTTTAGTAAACCTATATTAGACTCTTTAGTTTTAAAAACAGACTCTATTCGTTCAAACTTATCTTCATTTGAAGTTGGAATAAATGTTCAGCCACAAGTAGTTTATTGGGGACGAACATTTGGTTTAAAACAAAATGGCTTAGACCTTGCACTATTATTTACATCAAAAAAAGGACTTTTTGTTTACAGTACATTTTATTATTGGAGCATGGAGGCTACGCCAAATACTATTGCTTTTGGCGATATTGGAATTGGATACGAAAAAGAGTTTAAAAAAAACATTTACGCCAGCATAAGCTACGAAAAATGGTTAACCTTTAATGGCGAAGATTATGTAAACAAAGCGCTCAATAATGCCATTACTTTACAAACCTCTTTTGATTTTAAGTGGTTTAATTTTTCAGCTATTGCTTATAATATGTTTGGTAAATATAATGTGCTTGAAAATGATTTTTTAATTAATAAAAAAATACCGCTTAATACATTTTCTAAAAAATGCTTACTATTCATTAAACCTGAAATTAGCAGTGTGTTTGCTAACAAGAACTTTTTACCAATTTATGGTGACTTCCCACACACCTATGATAATCGGACAAATTATAAGTTGATTGATATAGAAACCAATTTGCCGGTTAGGCTTTTACTAAATAATGCATACATAGAACCCGCTTTTCATTATGCGTTTCCTGTTAATCAAGGTAACGAAAACTTAAAACCTTTTTTTTATTTTACGTTTAAGCTGGCGGTTAAATTATATGTTAATGAAAAGCTGCCAAAAACCCCATTTTAATTTTTTTTAAGAGTTTTTAAAAATAATGATGTCATTCACATACAAAATAAGGTCATTCACCCCAAAATATAAAAGCTATTGTTATTTAGTATACATTAGATTTTTAAAATTAATGACACATTACCATGATGCATAAAATTATACCTTCAAACATGAAAAATTCAACTACAAAATTACTAGCCGCTTGTAAATTTAAAACAGCATTTTTTATTTTAGTATTGGCACTTGTATCTAAAAGCACGTTAGCCAGTCCTATTACTGGGGTATCATTTGTTTATGATCCTTGTACGGGAAATATAACTTTTACATATCAATATTCAAATATTTGGACTTGTGCTTTATGTGACGATGATTGGTTGAGTAGCGGAACTTTCTCTTATGAAAATATTAGTGGCGTCAATGGAGGCTGGACTGTATTTCATACTGGTGGTGGTTCTGAAGGAAGTGGTACTATGGCATATAATACTGGCGTTACTGGTATGAATGGCACAACATATCCTAGTGATGTCACTGGCGGCAATAATTGGCAAAATAAAGTTACTTTAACTAGCAGAAATAGTGACATGAAATATCCAATAAAAATTAAGTTTGATTATGCATGGAATAATTGGTATGATCAAGGTGACGCTACAGATTATGGTTCACAAACTTCTAGTCTACTATACTACCAAACCATTGAAAAACAAACTAATTTAACCGCGTCTAATGACGAGTGTGGTAAGGTTATTTTAGAGTGGGAAAACCCATTGCAAACTTGGGAAATAACTGGTGCTTGTGCCGCTCAATTTTATGAATACGAAATTTACAAAAACAACAATTATCTTGCCACAGTGCCTGTCGGTACAGTAAGTTACACAGATAATGTTGTTGCAGATAACACCACCTATAATTATAAAATTAGAACTAAATTAAAAACAAATGGTGGTATTTCTACAGGCTTTAGTATTTATAGTTATTTTTCATCCATAGCAAGTGGTGGCCCTCTGCCATCACCTGCCGCCCCAACAAATTTTAGTGCCACTAACGATTTATGTAATGGTACCGTTGAGCTGAGGTGGGATTATAATTATAGTAATCCACAAGATTTTATTTTAAGTAGGTCAACGGCGTTAGCTGGATTTTATGTTAATATAGCTACTATTAATGCCAACGACCGCTATTATTCAGATAATACTGGAAGAGGAACTCGCTATTATTATAAGTTAGTAGCAAGAAACGTTTGTAATAGTCCGTCGGGTGTAGGGCAAGCAAACGGATTTTCGCCGGTAGATCCGCCCGCTGCTACAAATTTAACCATGGTAGTTGATGGCCCAAACAATCAATTGATATTAAACTGGAGTGATAATTCAACTAACGAAACAAAGTTTCAAGTTGAACGCCAAGATGATTTAGGTAACACCGTGTTTTTTGATGTGAACCCAAATACAACTAGCTATACTGATAATGGAGTTGCAGCTT
>CANHPI010000334.1 GCA_947462425.1 Bacteroidota bacterium | reverse complement strand
TTTATAACATGCAATTACTTACTCCAACCCATTGGCAAGACTATGAATTAATAGATTGTGGTGATTTTGAAAAATTAGAACGTTTTGGTAAATACATTACTATTCGTCCAGAACCACAAGCTGTTTGGAGAAAAAGATATTCTGAAAATGAATGGCAAAAGCAGGCACACGTTAAATTTGTCCCCAAAAGCAGTTCAAGTGGAGAGTGGAAAGAAATAAAAAAAATGCCTGATCAATGGACGATTAACTATCCATTAGGAACAAAAAATAATAGTAAAGAAATTACCTTACGTCTTGGTTTAACTTCTTTTAAACACGTGGGCGTTTTTCCGGAACAAGCTTGCAATTGGGATGTTATATTTGATTATTTAGCGCCATTAGAAAAACCAAAATTTTTAAATTTATTTGCTTATACTGGAGGAGCATCAATTGCAGCAAGAGCTGCCGGAGCAGATGTAACGCATGTAGACAGTATTAAACAAGTAGTTAATTGGGCAAATGAAAACATGCAAAAATCTAATTTGGATAATATTCGTTGGATGATTGATGACGCCTTAAAATTTGCAAAAAAAGAACAACGCCGCGGTAATCTATACCAAGGTATTATTTTGGATCCTCCGGCATTTGGCCACGGTCCTAACGGAGAAAAATGGAAATTAGAAGATAATATTTTAGAAATGATTGATAGTGTTTTAGAGATATTAGATCCTAAGCAACACTTGCTAATATTAAATGCGTATTCATTAGGTTTTTCGGCATTGGTGCCGCAAAATTTATTAGAGCCATTTGCTACCAAACATAAATCAGATTTAAGTATTGGCGAATTATATTTAAATGCAAAAAGTGGCGTTAAATTACCGTTGGGCGTTTGGGGTAGATTAGAAAAAAAATAAAACTATAATTATTTGTTGGCTGTAAATTAAAATTAGGCGTTCCAATTATTTGACAATTGGCAGAGGCTTTATAAATTCCTTTTATATCAAGCGTAAACTTGTCAACCTGCATTTCAATACCTCTAAAAACAATAACTTCTACCTCTTATTCATTTGGCTGAACTACGCAATTTTTATCCTTGCTAAATACTGTTTTAATCCAGTTACATAACTTAATTCATTCGGTTTTATGAGCAGATAATCGTTGGTTTTATTGAAAATTTTTATTTTTAATTGTTTTCCAATCGCTACAGCATCTACAATATATATTTTATAATCATCTGTTTGTAGGGTTGCTTATTTATAAAAGTATTTAATTGAAGGATTTATTTTTTACTTTTTGTGAAAAAAAAAACTAAAACTAAAAAATAATGAGATGACTAATAATAATTGTTCCAAGTGTTTAAATTATGGCTTTTTTTTGGTCATATGGTTTAGCCTGTTTATCTTCTCCCGATGGTTATCGGGAAGTGTTTATGTTTCGGTAAACATGGCTATTTCAAAAACAAATATAATTTACTGAAATAATTAAACATCTAATATTTACTGATTTTTTGTTAATTTTGACTATGCATATTGATATCATTACTGTTCATCCGCCTTTATTAGAAAGCCCATTTAGTCATAGTATTTTAAAACGTGCCGCCCAAAAAGGGTTGGTTTCGGTTAATATTATTGATTTGAGAGATTATGGAATTGAGCCTCATAAAAAAGTGGATGATTATGCATTTGGAGGTGGTGCTGGAATGGTAATGATGATAGAGCCAATAGCCAATTGTATTAATGACTTAAAAAGTAAGCGTACCTACGACGAAATTATATACATGACTCCGGATGGAGAAACCCTAAAACAAACTACCTGTAATCATTTGTCTACGCTTAAAAATATAATGGTTTTATGCGGCCACTATAAAGGTATAGACGAACGAATTCGTGAGCATTTTATAACTAAAGAAATTTCGATTGGTGATTATGTATTAAGTGGAGGTGAATTACCGGCAGCTGTTTTATGTGACGGAATTATTCGATTAATACCAGGTGTTTTAAATGATGAAACGTCAGCTTTATCAGATTCATTTCAGGATAATTTATTGTCACCGCCAGTTTATACACGTCCTGCAGATTATAATGGATGGAAAGTTCCCGAGCTTTTAACAAGTGGGAATACCAAAAAAGTAGAAGAGTGGAGACATGAACAGTCTTTAGAGAGAACAAGATTAAGAAGGCCAGACTTGCTGCTTTAAGAATAGTAGTTCTCATATACAAACAACCCTCTGTTAATTATTCGTTTTTTAAAATGAAATGCCTTTTTATATTCCCCTTAATTTAGTTGAATAAAAAAATATTGTGTCAAACATAACCACTACTGCAAAATTAAAAACATCTTCCGTTACCGTTGTCATCAGTTTGGCATTGGTTTTATTTATGTTAGGTCTTTTAGGATTGGTTGTTATCAATGCTAAAAAATTATCTAATCATATTAAAGAAAATGTTGGGTTCCAAGTGGTCTTAAAAGATACCACTACTCAAGCAGAGTTAGATATTTTAAAACAAGAAATTAGTTCGTCTGCATTTACTAAACAGGTTGATTATATTAGTAAAGACGAAGCTGCAAAAAAATTACAAAAAGATTTAGGGGAAGATTTTATTACATTTTTAGGTTATAATCCTTTGTTATCGTCATTAGATGTTAAGCTAAATTCGGATTATGCCAATATTGATAGTTTAGCTGGATTTGAAAAACAAATCATGCAAAAGCATTTTGTAAAAGAAGTCATTTATCATAAGGATATGATTAAGCAAGTAAATGATAATGCAAAAGTAATTAGCATATACATTTTAATTTTTAGTGGCTTATTATTAGTTGTTGCAATTGCATTAATTAATAACACTATTAGATTATCCATTTACGCAAAACGGTTTTTAATTAGAACAATGTATTTAGTAGGCGCAACACAAGGTTTTATAAGAATGCCATTTATTTTAAAAGGAATTCGTCAAGGAATTATTGCCGGTTTAGTGGCGGGGTTTTTATTGGCAGGTTTTTTAGTATTAAGTACGCGATATATTCCTGATTTATTGCAATTACAAGACCCTAATTTATTAGCTTTATTGTTTGGTGGAATTGTGACTTTAGGCGTTTTAATTTCCGGGTTAAGTGCTGCACTATCTGTAAGCCGTTACTTGCGTTTAAAAACGGACGATTTATATTTTTAGATTTTACCTATAAATTAATACATCTATTTTAAAACGATATTTAAAATAGATTAAGCTATATGTGGTTTGTTCCCTTAATTTATTGAACTAAAATGATTTGGATTTATTGATC
>CANHPI010000333.1 GCA_947462425.1 Bacteroidota bacterium | reverse complement strand
ACAATTTGCACCTCGTGGTTATTTTCAATTCCTGAAAAATCAACTGTAAACTGACCACTGTTTGGGTTTGGATATACTGTAAACGTAATGTTTTTAGCTTTGATATAATCAACAGAAACAATTTTTGAAATAACTGTTGTTTTATCAGCGTTAACTTGCTTAATGCGGTAATAATTTACACCATCATTAGCTTGGGCATCCGTAAAATTATATTCTAATTTTGTAACACTGCCTTTTACAGCTTTACTTTTAATTTTATTTAATTCGTTAAAGTCAGTTCCATCTGCGCTAGTTTCTACAATTAAATCATTAGCCGGAAACTTTTCGCTGTACGTTGTAAAAACAATATTTGGATTATTTTTTTTATCGGCAATGGTTTTGATATCAATTTTGCCAGTGTTGTTTTTATTATTGGCTATTCTGTTAGTATTATTGTTTGGATCAAAATAAGTTCCTGAAACAGTAATGTTATCAATAGCAACAGAGAAAAATTTATTAATTAAGCCAGGATTTAATGCATCTGATGCTGGATCAGATAGTTTAACTGTATCATTTACCCATCTAAAACCTATTTTAAAATTTGGGTTATAGTTAATAGATCCTGGAAGAGTATATACATCAGACTTAACCCACATCATTTTTTGAGAAGTATCACAAACCCCTGCTTTAGTCATCCTTATTTTATCTAAAAATTCCCATTGAGTTCCATCATTATAATAAACCATAAAAGTTGCTCCAGATTTTGCTCCACAAAAATAATCAAAACTAAATCTTATACTTTCATAGTTAGTACAATTTATTAATGGTGATTCAGCCATAATATCAGTTAACGCATTAGAGGAAATATCATAATAAGCACCAATATCTCCCATTCCATTTTCTTCAGCGTTTAAAGCCCTTCCTGACATTTTACCAATATGTAATGTACTATTACCTGGGTTTGATGTAACGTTAAAGTTTTTGTTACAACTACCTGTTGGCCTACCTGTTTCCATTGAACTAATAAACCACATATTAGCTAATTTACCATTTACCGTTTCGCTACTTAAGGACCATTGACCATTTGAACCAGAATAGGCTGATGCCATAGTTCCTTTGCTTCCTTTAGAATTTGACATACCAAAATCTTCAGTCCAAAAAGTTTGAGAGGTTACATTTAAAGTTAATACAATTGAAACAATTGCTAAAACTTTTTGTTTTGTTGAGTTTGTTGAGTGTGTTTTCATAGTCGTAATTTTTAATAAAAATAAATATATATTTTTAGATATACAAAGTTCGTTCCAAAATTTTAATTAAATTGATATAGTATTAGATATTCCAAAATGTGGAAAAAATTACGTTTATATGAAAAGTTTAAATTAATTAAATGTAAAATTGATGGTAACTACTATTTAAACAAAAATTGTTTTTATTAAAAATTTTGGACATTCTTAATTAATCGATTATTTAATCAAAAAATAAATGAGCAATTATTTTAATACCAATTTAATTTTTTAAATATGCAAAATATACCTCTACCAAACAACTTATTAAAGTCATTAAGATTAGTTTCTTTTTTCATCTTAACAGTATTAACTTTTAATACCAAGCATTTGCAGGCACAATGTACTGCTACTTTTGCTACTCAACTTCCAGCTACCACGCAAAATCCTGGCACAGCATTTACCACCAATACTGGTAAATATTTTGCTATTAATGTTACGGCTGGTACAGTTTATCAAATTACAAGTTCATTAGGTGGAAGTGCTTTTAATATTAGAATGGGGAGTGCTACAGGTACAGTTATTTGGACTGGAGTTTCAGGGTCTTTTTTTACAGCGCCTAGCACAGGAGTGGCATACGTGCATCATTCCACTTCGGCATGTGCCTTAACTACTAATACAACAAATAGAACTATCAATTTTGTAGCTCAAGCTTGCACAGTTGTAAGTACCTTGCCTTGGACCGAAGGATTTGAAGGCTTAGGTGCTACATCAACTTCAGCAGCTAATGCGCTTGTACCTTGTGGATGGGATAAAACTCACGGAGATTGGGCAAATTTAAATGCAGGATCATCCACATATAATGATCCACGTTCTGGAACTTATTATTTGGGCGAATTTTATTCTGCTACAAATGAAACGATGTTTACTTGTGGATTTCAATTAACAGCTGGTATTAGTTATGATTTTTCATTTTATTTTGCTGGTGATAGTTATAGTGGTTGGACGGGTGATGTAATTTATAATACTCAGCAAACAGTAGCTGGTGCAACTGCAATAGGTACTTCATTTATTGCAAGCGGTACAACATCTTCGGCTACCTATGCTCAAGTATTGCGAGCATTTACACCAACGACATCAGGTGTTTATTATTTCGGTATTAGAGTTTCTGCAACTACAAATCCTTGGGGGTATTTAGGTTTTGATGATTTTGATTTAAGACCATCACCAGCATGCCCAACAATGCCTACAGGTTTAATTTCTTCAAATATAACTACTACTTCTGCCACAATTGCTTGGACAGCGCCTACTCCAGCACCAGGTAGTGGATACGAATATTATTACTCAACCTCTGCAACGGCTCCAGTTGCAGGTACAACACCATCTGGTAGTGTTGGTGCTGGTATTACCACTGCAAATTTAACAGGCTTAACTCCAAATACAACATATTATTATTGGGTACGCTCTAAGTGTAATGCCACTGATAAAGGAAATTGGGCAGGTAGCGGCAACTTTATAACTGGTTACTGTATTTCTGGTGCATCAGGAACCCTTTACTTTATCAATTCATTTGCTACTACTAATGGCTCTGGTTCAAATATTTCAAATACTACCAATGCTATTTCTGCTGGTGGTTATGGTAATTTTACGTCGCAAGTTGTTAATAATTACATTGGTAATGCTACCAATTTTACATTAACGTGGAATACAACTGGAGGAGTTGGTTTAGCGGTTTGGATTGATTGGAATAATGATCTAGATTTTGCTGATGCTAATGAAACTATTTATATTTCAGCTGCATATAATTTTAGTAATACATATACTGGAGTTATTAATATACCGGCGGGTACACCAAATGGTAATTATAGATTAAGAACAAAGATTGATTATAATTCAAGTGTGCCAACTACTTGCGGTACTATTACTAATGGTGAAACTGAAGATTACACATTTACTGTTGTTTCGGCTCCAGTGATTACAACGCCTCCAAATTGTATTGCAGCTCCTACTGCCCCAACTAACGCATCCACTAATGTTGCTATCACTCAAACTTTATCTT
>CANHPI010000332.1 GCA_947462425.1 Bacteroidota bacterium | reverse complement strand
CTATCAAATAAAATTAAAAAAAGGTAAACTTGCGTTTGGTATAAAGGCAGGAGCTTCTAATTATGTTTTTAAAAGTGATAATGTTACTGTCTGGGATCAGAACGATGAAGTGTTTACAGGAAGAAGAACGGCATGGCTTCCAAAATTTGGATTTGGCGCTTATTATTTTGCCGAAAAATGGTATGCCGGTTTATCAATTCCTACTCTTATGGCATATGATGCAAATCATAATTTTAATTTTGATGTAAATGAAGGTTCGTTTTTAAACAGACATTATTATGCCTATGGTGGATATGTGTTTAAGTTGAACGAGCAATTAAAATTAAAACCATCTACACTTTTAAAATATTTACCCGCAGCACCTTTAGAGGCAGATATCAATTTAAATTTATTGTATAAAGATCAATTTTGGATTGGTGTTTCTTATCGATCACAAGATGCAGTTGTAT
Organism: Bacteroidota bacterium; assembly: GCA_947462425.1. Next base: position 2,813 of record CANHPI010000332.1, on the reverse strand, counting down.
TTATGGTTGAATACCAAACAAATTCAAGATTCAGAGTTGGGTATGCATTTGATTTAACTACCACCAAAATAAGAAAATACTCATCAGGAACACACGAGATAATGATTGGATATGATTTTGGAAAGGACCTGATTAAAGTAAAAACACCACGCTACTTTTAATCTTTATGATGTAAAAAATATTAATACAAATGTCTTTACATCATAAAACATTAAAAAACAGTGATAAACATAAGATAATTAAAAACAATACTATTTAATCATGAAAAAGATACTATTCATAACAATTTCATCAATACTAATTTTAGGAAGTTGTACAAACAGTTTATATAAAAAAGGGACAAAGAGCTATGAAAAAATGGCTTATCATAATTCGATTAATCAATTTGAAAAATATCTTATTAAAAATAATGAACCTGCTGATGCCAAAATAATGCTGGCAAATTCTTACCGATTAGTAAATGATATTCCTAATGCAGAGAAATGGTTTTCAAAAGTTGTTTTATTACCTGAAATTGAGCCAATAAATATGTTTCATTATGGAAGAGTATTAATGGGTATGGGAAAATATAACGAAGCTCAAAATTGGTTTAATAGATACTTAGAGAAAGTGCCAGACGATTTTGTTGCCGAAATGTTATTAGTGTCGTGTAAATCAGTAAGCACATTTAAACAAGACACAACTTTATATACAATTAAAGAAGCTGCAATTCCCGAAATTGCAACCGCTTTCAGTCAGGTACCTTATGGTAAAGGAATTATGTTTGTTGCTGATAAAGAAGCTTTTAAAAACTCAAAAACTGCTAATTGGACAGGGCGTTCATATTTAGATATTTATTTTTCGCAAAAAGATCAAAATGGCAAATGGTTAAGTCCTATGTTATTAAAAGGAGATGTAAATGGTCAATATCATGAAGGCCCTGCCTGTTTTAATAAAGAAGGTAATATAGTTTATTTCACAAGAAGTAATTACACAAAAAAGAAACTTATTACTAGTGCAAAAAGTGAAAACAACTTAAAATTATTTAGAGCAGAGCTAGTAGGAGAAAAATGGACAAACATTACAGAACTACCTTTTAATAGCGACGATTATTCTTGCGGTCATCCATCACTTTCTGAAGATGAGAAATCTCTATTTTTCATCTCCGACATGCCGGGTGGTGTTGGTGGTACTGATATTTACAAAACTACACATGATGGAAATACATGGAGTAACCCAGAAAATATTGGCAACGCAATTAATACTACAGGAAATGAAATGTTTCCATATGTTCATCATGATGGTACTTTTTATTTTTCTTCTGATGGACATAATTCTTTAGGAGGATTAGATGTATTTATGACATATAATGATGGTAGCAAATGGTTACAAGTAGAAAACTTAAACTATCCTTTAAATACTTCTAAAGATGATTTTGCTTTTATAATGAACAAAGATGAGAAAACAGGATACGTTTCTTCCAATAGAAATGAAAAAGATAAAATTTATGAAGTAATAAAAAATGATCCTACCTTTATGTTATCTGGTTATATAAACCAAAAAGGAAAGCCAAATCTGGCAATTGATTCTTCAGTAGTTGAAATATACAATGTTACAGAAAACATAAGAGAAACTGTACTCACTAATAAATATGGAAAATACGCTGTAAAATTAAAGCCGAAATCAGAATATATCATTAAAGCTTCCAAACCTATGTATTTTACAGTAACTCAACCTAAAAACTTCAGTATGCTTGGTAAAAAAAAATCTGAAAGTTTTACAGCAAATTTTGAACTAGATCAAGTAATTATAGAACAACCAATAGTATTGGAAAATATTTATTACGATTTAGATAAATGGTTCATAAGACCTGATGCTCAAAAAGAACTTGACCGCCTTGTTACCTTAATGCAAGAAAACCCTCTTTTAAATATTGAATTAAGTTCACATACTGATTCTAGGGCAGGTGATCAATACAATTTAGTGTTATCAGACAAACGCGCCAAAGCAGCAGTACAATATGTTGTTACAAAAGGCGTTGATGCAAAACGCATGAGATGGAAAGGATACGGAGAGAGCAAACTTGTAAATCATTGCAAAAACGATGTGATTTGTAATGAAGAAGAGCATCAAAAAAACAGAAGAACTGAATTTAAAGCAATAAAAATTGAAGCGGTAACAATTAAGGAACGCAAAAAATAAATAAAAAAAAGAGAATCTTATTTTGACTTTTTCTCTACAAAAAAAGGATATTGAAATACGTTTCAATATCCTTTAATGAAAACTTTATTTTATTATGTTGAAGAAATTATATCAACATTTTTAGCCAAATATCAAAAAAACAATATTATAAGTTTATTCAGTATTTAAGTAAAAGCATGAGTAAAATTAAAAAATCAATAAGCTATTTTTTTTAATTTAGCTTTTACGGTTGCATTAGGTTCTACTAAAGGTAAACGAACGGTTGTTTGAGTAATTTTCTTTTGAGCCAATACTACTTTTACTCCACCTGGATTTCCATCAGCAAATAATTGCTCTGTAATTTCCATTAATTTGTAATGTAATTTTTGGGCTGTTTTAAAATCATGAAATAATGCTGAACGCACCATATCACTATAATCTTTTGGGTAGGCATTTGCAACCACAGAAATAACTCCATCAGCACCACTGGCAATTAAAGGCAACGTTAAATTATCATCACCACTAATAATTAAGAAATTATCAGGACGGTATTTAATAATTTTCATGCATTGCTCAATGTTACCGCTAGCTTCCTTAATAGCAATAATATTTTTAAATTCATTTGCTAAACGTAAAGTTGTTTCAGCAGTAAT
>CANHPI010000331.1 GCA_947462425.1 Bacteroidota bacterium | reverse complement strand
CCATCATCCGCAACTAAACCAAATTCGTCATTTTCTTTTTTTACTTTGCGCAATTTCTTTGAAAGCAGATCATTAAAAGAAAGCTTTACTTTATATGAAATTTCATTATTAAAAGAATGGGTTCCGGAGGTTATAATGTTTAATGCATTTGATTTAATTTCCATTTTAGGAATAGTAATGAGTTGATTTTTTATTTCTATTTGATTTTTCAACGTAGCAAACCGAACATTTTCTAAATCATTCATTTCAATAAAGCGCGACATGCTTTTCATTGCATCCACATTAATCAATTCGCCATTTTCAATTGTCATATCAATAGATGAGTACAATTTATCCATGTCCATTTGCAATTCAGGATTTAGAACTGATTCAAACCGAATTTTAGCTGTAGCCAAACCTCTAATATTTTTGCTAGTAAGAGACGTTTGACCAAAGTTCTCAAACTGCTCAAACATCTTAGTAATGTTAATTTTATTTATTTCAGAAAAACAGTTAACTACCAATTTTGTGCTATCGCTTCCATCAAGTAATCCACTCGTTACAATTAACCCATTCATTGTATAAAGAGAAAGAGGATCAACCATCATTTTTTTATCTTTCAATTTAATTATGCCATGAATGTTTGTGGCATCAAATTTTCTAAAAACAAGGTGTTCTATCCGACTATTTAAATTTAGATTGATATGTTCAGAAAATTTTAATTTATACTTCGTTTTAATTTTCGAAGAGTCTGCATCTTCCTTATTAGCTAACAGTTCATTCAAATTTATATTTTTCGAATTAAGCGTTGCCTCCACAGTAATGTCTTGATTTTCTTTAAGCATAAAACCAAATACATTCCTAAATAAACCCTTTAATTCAAAGTCACTGCTCGATACATTACCAATTAATTCGTTGGCCACTAAATCAGTATTATCAAAATTAAAATTGCCATTGATTTTAGAAAATTCCAATGAATTGTTTTTCAGTTTAACATTCATATTGTTCAACAATAATTTACCTGAGGCTTTTATTTTTTCATACAGGTTGGAACCTTCACTTATACCTTGACTACTAAAAGAAGCATCAATATTTAATTGTCCTGATATTGTTTCGATGGTATCTATTTTAATAAAATGCTGCAATTGCTGTAAACTTAAATCTGCCTTTATTTTACCTTCAAAAAAAGGATTATCAAGATTATGTAACATCAACTCGCCTGTAATACTTCCTTGATCAATAGTTACCGAAAATGGACTTAGTGTTAATTGCGACAATTCAGAATTTGCTTTATTACCGTTTGTATAAAAACCTTTTAGGTTAACATTATGTATTGTAATGTTATCTTTTATCTGAGTAATTTCTGCCCGTATAATTCCAAAATTTGCTTTTATTTGTGGCACATTATTATTACTAAAGGCTCCATTTATAGTTGCATTAAAATACATTTCGCCAGAACTGCTGTAATCATTTATTTTACCTTTATACTTAGTTGGTATTAGCGACAAAGCCGATTTTACATCCAACTCTTTTGCATTTACAACAAAGTTTACAAGTGGCTCCTTACTTGTATTAGTTACATTACCCGCTAGGTCAAATAACAAATCTTCTACTTTAATTTTAGATTCATTAATTTTATAGAGCGATAAATCATTATCAACATTTAAAGCTACTTTGGCATACATATTTTTTTTACGCAAATAAATAGTATTGTCAATTTTTAGTTGATTAACATACAAATCGCTTATCGTTTCTAAGGCGTATTTTTGATTAGAAAATTTACCTGAAAGTGTGCTTTTTTTAATTAGTAAATTAATATTTTGTTGCGCCTTGTAATTGGTATAAGAAAGCTGAATTTGTTTTAATACAATTTTTTCGAGCGCAAAAGAAAAGGCAACCGTATTTGTATCTGTTGATGGTTTCCAAAAATGGTAATTATCATTTCCATTTTTATCAATTGTCATTTTTAAATTGGCATTATCAATTTCTATTTTTTTTATGTGGTAATTTTTCTTAAATACATCTACAATATTAAACTGCATAGAAATACGTTCGGCTTTAAACAACGTATCTTTATTTTTACTTTCAACTACTTCTAGCGCTTTAACATTTTTAAAATCAACCGAGGCATACGGAAAATTTTCAAGTACAGTAAAATCAATATCTTTACCATCAATAATTATTAGCGTGTTTAAATTTTTATTTAATTCGCCAACAACATACTCTTTTACTTCATTTTGGTAGTAATGAACAATTATAAATGCTCCTACAAAAACCAAAACCAGCATACTAAAAAAAATAATAATTAATGGCAGGAGTATCCTAAAAATCAAGGGTGATTTTTTTTCAGGAGAAGCTAAAGGAATTTGGTTATTGTCTTTATCCATTTACTTTATTAATAAACAAAGTTTACAAAAATTACAAAACAATTTTTATGTTGTAAGAACATCTTATTCATAACAAAAAGTGAATACGTTTGTTGGATAAGAAATACCCTTTATTAATTTTCAAAAATCGAAAACGGATAAAGGGTATTTAAAAAATTTAAAACGTATTATTCAGCGCTTATCATTTTAAGCATTCCTACTTCGGCATCGGTAAGTAATCTATAGCGACCACGAGGCAAATCTTTTTTTGTTAATGGTCCAAAAACTACTCTATCTAATTTGCGAACGTTATAACCCATGTGTTCAAAAAGCCTGCGAACAATTCGGTTTTTACCCGAATGTATTTCAACACCCACTTGCGTTTTATCCGCACCATCGCCTACATACGAAATTTCATCAACCTTTATTAAACCATCTTCCAACTCTACTCCTTCTGTAATTCGATCTAAATCCGATCGCTTAAGTGGTTTATCAAGCTCTGCGTGATATATTTTACGAACCCCATAACGAGGATGCGTTAATTTTTTTGTTAAATCGCCATCATTTGTAAACATTAATAAACCAGTAGTAGCTCTATCTAAACGTCCAACAGGGTAAATGCGTTCTCGGCAGGCATCACCTACCAATTCAAGCACTGTTTTACGCTCTTGTGGGTCATCCACAGTGGTTATATAATCTTTTGGTTTATTTAAAATTAAATACACCAAACGCTCCTTTTTTAAGGTTTGTCCGCCATATTTAATAATATCAGTAGGCTTTACACGATAGCCCATTTCGGTAATTACCTTTCCATTTACCTGCACTACACCTGTAGCAATTAAATCATCAGCCTCTCTGCGTGAACAAATACCAGCGTTTGAGATGTATTTATTAAGTCTAACCAAACCATCGTCTTCAGCTCTTTG
>CANHPI010000330.1 GCA_947462425.1 Bacteroidota bacterium | reverse complement strand
TAATACCAAAACTGTCCGCCTGCAAAACAATTTTGCCCAACACCCATATAAACTGGGCCGTACCAATAACTATCAGAAATGGTTAATACACGCGTTTTATTTTTTAATGTATCCTGTTCAAACATTATTTCTGGGTAAGCCAGTTTCATGTTTTGTTCTGGATTTTTATATAAGTTCATACTTTTTAATACATCGGCATCGCGGCTTCGGGAAGTATCAACTATATCAATTTTTTTCCAAACAATATCTGGCATATCGCAATGGTGCAATTTTTCGATAGTGCCAATAATAGTATCCACTGCTAAACATTCGCCATAATAACTCCAATGATGCCCAAATTTTGGAAACAACGGATAGGGAGTTGTGGGTTTTAGTTTTTGAAAATAGGCTTTTAAGTCTAACACATTTAAACCTAATTTTTCTGAATTAGTAATATAGGTTTGATAATTTGTTGTTTTTAGTGCGTGTTTATATTTGTCTTCAATTTGTTCTATACAATATTCGCCTTTACCTGGGGCAAAAACCAATAATAAATCTATTCCTTTTCGTTTTAAAGAATCTTGAACAACTTTAGCTTTTTGGAGTTTGGTTATAATTTTTTGTTCTCCTACATAATCATCACCAAAGGCCGAAAAAATATAACCTTCGCTGTATACATAATTATCTTTTCCTAAAACAAAAGAATTTACGCGAATTTGGTTAAAGGCTTTGTAGTAAAATTGATTGTTTAAGCGCACAAACTTTTCTTTAAAAGACCAATGATCGTTATTATAATCGTCTTTTAAGGTTTGATATTCCCCACTAAACCACATACCTTTATCTTGCTTTAATAGAGTATCTGGGTTTACATTATTAATAACAATACCAGTTAAGTTAGGCTTGTTGTCTTTTTTCATCCAGCCCGCAATCATAGGAAATGCAAGTGCAGCAAAAGCAACAAGCACAAATAAATTATAGGATTTCGTTTTAGCCATTTCTTAAAATCTAAAATAAATAAATGGGTTAAAATCTAAAGCCGCTATATAACTTAACGATATATAAAATAAAAGGATGCTTGTACTAACTAGCAAAACATTTGAAACTGCTGTGTGATTTTCGCCATATACTTTGGTTTGTATGTTTTTGGTAAATGGTATAAAAGCAAAAAACGAAAAGAAAACTGCTAAGCTTAATGAGAAATAAAAATCGTTATGCAAGGCAAATTTCCCATCTGTAAAATTAAAGCTGAACATAGTTTTTACAACATGGTTAGCTTTTGATAAATCTTCTATTCTAAAATAAACCCAACCAACAACTACTATTAAAAAAGTAATAATTGTTGAAATTACTTTACCAATCTTAGCATATATTTTTAATAAAAATAAACGTTCCATCACTAAAAACAAACCGTGAAAAGCGCCCCATATAATAAAGTTCCAACTTGCGCCATGCCATAAGCCTGATAATAAAAACACAATAAATAAATTTCTGTAAAGTTTAAAATTAGATTCTACTTTATTTCCTCCTAACGGAATATATAGGTAGTTTTTCATCCAAGTACCAAGTGTTATGTGCCATCTTCGCCAAAACTCAGTTATACTTGATGATAAATAAGGATTGTTAAAGTTTTCGGGTAAACGAATTCCAATCATTTTACATAGCCCGATAGCCATATCACTGTAACCACTAAAATCAAAATATATTTGAAACGTATAAGCTATGGCTCCAACCCAAGCAGCAGCCGAATCTATATGTTGGGCATCTAATTTAAAAACATCATCTGCTTGCGCACCAATGGTGTTTGCAATAATTACTTTTTTAGCTAGTCCAATACAAAAGGTGTAAAAGCCACTTAGTTTTACATCGGCTGTATAGTTTTTTTCGCGGTTAGTAATTTGATCGGCAATATCGTGGTAACGTACAATTGGCCCGGCAATTAATTTAGGAAACAATAAAATGTAGGTTTGATAATGCCAAAAGTTTTTTAATGGTTTGTGAATGCCTCTATAAACATCTACTACGTAGGTTACACTTTCAAATGTATAGAATGATATACCAATTGGCAATACAATTTTTAACCAAGATATTTCTTTGATGCCCGCTAAACCTAAAGCTCCGTTAATGTTGTCAATAAAAAAATTGGAGTACTTAAAATAAAACAGTAAACCTAAATTCATTATTAATGAAATAATCAGGAATTGTTTTTTAGTTTTTTCTGATTTTGATTCAGCCATTTTATTGACTAAAAAGAAATCTAAAAAGGTGGTACCAAGAATAACGAAAATAAATTTTGGTCCGCCCCAAGCGTAAAATACAATACTGAAAATAAGTAGGCAGGCATTTTTATATTTATGTGGCGTTAAATGATACGCTAATAAAAAAATTGGTAAAAAATAAACTAAAAATGTAATGCTGCTAAAAACCATTTATATGATTGATGAGTTATAAGAGTTGAGTTGTGAGTTGGAGAATCTTTAACTTATAATAAATTAACTCTTAAGGTTTAATTAGTTTGCGTATTGTTTTTCGTAATAATTAGCATACGCTCCAGAGGTCACGTTAGTTAACCATTCTTCGTTCTGCAAATACCAATCAACGGTTTTTGATAAACCTTCTTCAAATTGTAAAGATGGCTTCCATCCTAAATCGTTTTTTAATTTAGATGAATCGATAGCGTAACGTAAATCATGTCCGGCACGGTCGGTTACGTATGTAATTAATTGTTGGTTAGTTCCTTTTGGTCTTCCTAATTTTTCATCCATCATATCACATAATAAACGAATCACGTCAATATTTGTCCATTCATTATGTCCACCAATATTATAGGTAGAACCAAGAGCAGCTGTATGAAAAATAACATCAATTGCACGTGCATGATCTTCAACAAATAACCAATCTCTAATATTTTCGCCTTTACCATAAATAGGTAAGGGTTTGTTATTTTTGATATTGTTAATGCATAACGGAATTAATTTTTCCGGAAAATGAAAGGGTCCGTAATTATTTGAACAGTTTGATATTACACATGGTAATTTATAGGTATCATGGTAAGCTCTTACAAAATGATCCGAGCTTGCTTTAGAAGCAGAGTAGGGGCTATGTGGGTCGTAGGCAGTTGTTTCGGTAAACAAGCCTGTATCGCCTAACGAACCATAAACTTCGTCGGTACTAACATGATAAAATTTAGTAAATTTTGAAGGATCTGCTTTGTGTAATTCTTTAGCGGCATTTAATAAATTAACGGTTCCTATAACATTTGTATACACAAACTCTAAAGGATTTGTAATACTTCTATC
>CANHPI010000329.1 GCA_947462425.1 Bacteroidota bacterium | reverse complement strand
TTAAAAGGTGCTGCAGTTACTGCTGAACAAGCAAAAGTTTTAGCAACAGCAGATCAAGATGATGCTTACGTTAAAATGGCAGATAAAATAATTGCTGATTCAAAAAAATAATTTTTTTTGTTTTTATAATTTTAAAGTCCTATCAATAATGGTAGGACTTTTTGTTTATATGCGATTTAATAATTTGGATTCGAACTGAGATATGTTTGTTAGGTTTTTTTTAATATTTTGTAAATTATTGCAGTATGATTTTCCACTATTAAGTATTTGTGACTTCAAATAATTTTTTAATTAAGTATAATATTTACCTTTATTAATTACATTTACTTTATCAAACACTTTTAAAGTATAAATTAATGGACTTATCAATATTAAAAAAAATGTGCGCAATTCATTCTCCCAGCGGAAATGAAGTAGCGATGAAGGATTTTTTATTAGATTACATTAAAATAAATCAAAAAAAATGGAAGCACAAACCAAAGGTGATTCACGGAAAAGGTTTTCAAGATAATATTATGTTGGTGTTTGGTAAACCACGCACAGCTATTTTTGCACATACAGATAGTATTGGTTTTACTGTGCGTTACGGAAAACAATTGGTTAAAATTGGTGGTCCTCGTATTGAAAAAGGTTACGAATTAGTTGGTAGCGATAGTAAAGGTAAGTGCGAAGCAACGTTGAATGTTGTAAAAGAAAAGATGGAATATAAAGCCAAACGTAATTTTGATACGGGAACAGAATTGGTTTTTAAAGCTAATTGGAGAGAAGATAAAGAGTATGTTCAATGTTGTTATATGGATAATCGGTTAGGTTGTTATAACGCTCTAAAGGTTGCTGAAACGATCAAAGATGGGGTAATAGTATTTAGTACCTGGGAAGAACATGGTGGAGGAAGTGTGGCTTATTTACAAAAATATATTGCCGATAATTATAAAGTTAACCAGGCTTTAATTTCTGATATTTCATGGATTTCTGACGGTGTATTTCCTGGTAAAGGTCCTGTAATTAGTATGCGTGATAGTATTATACCTCGCAGAAGTTATGTAAATAAAATTATTGAAATTGCAAAAAAAAATAAACTTCCGTATCAATTAGAAGTAGAAGGATCGGGTGGAAGTGATGCCAAAGAATTACAAATGGCTGATAGCCCTTGGGATTGGTGTTTTGTTGGTGCCGCAGAACAATTTGTACATACTCCTAATGAAAAAGTTCATAAAAAAGATATTGAAGGTATGATTGACTTATATAAAGCTTTGATGAGAGATTTATAGGTGGAGTGTAAGCTGAAATTTATCAGAATATTCTTTTAGAAAAATCTCAGTATTAATGCAGAATTTTAAATATTAATTCCTTTATTAATTCACCGTTATTTACTCCGTTATTATTTACACCTTTGGTTTTTAAATCGTAATCTTTTAATTCGGCAAATATGGATTTAAGTTTAGCGGTACCATAATTTTGTGAAGCTCTCACATAACCATCTACAAAAAAAGGATTTACTCCTAATATTTGAGCCACTGCAAATTTTGATTTATCAGGAGCAAAATGATAGATTAATACTTTCGAGAAATAACTGTATAATAAACTTAAGGTCATTACTGCCGGATGTTCTTTTTCGTTTGCCGAAAAATAATTAATTATACGGTTTGCTTTTAAAATATCTTTTTTTGCTAAAGCATCTTGTAATTCAAATACATTAAACTCCTTACTGATACCAATATTGTCTTGTACAGCATCTCCAGTAATCTCTTCACCTTCTTTTAAATTAATAAATAGTTTTTCAACTTCATTACTAATTTTTGATAAATCATTTCCTAAATATTCAGCTAATAAAAACGACGCTTTCGGTCCAATCTTAAATTTCTTTTCTGTAACAAAAGTTGTAATCCATTCAGGAATTTGATTGTCATACATTTTTTTAGTCTCTAAAAAAACATGATTTTTTTGAAGAGATTTGTAAATGACACTTCGTTTGTCTATCGTTTTATATTTATAACAAAATACTAAGATAGTTGAAGGCTGGGGCTGTTGTAAATAACCTACCAAAGGATTTGCAACACTCGATGATTTTTTAGTTTTTGTTTCTGGTTTTTTAGCATTATCATCTTCTTCAGAAGTTTTTCCAAGTTCTTTTAAATTTTGCGCTTCTTTAACTATAACTACTTGATATTCGCTCATCATAGGAAAGCGTTTTGCCGCAGAAATGATAGCATTCATGTCAACATCCTTTCCGTATAAGATAGTTTGATTAAACTCTTGTTCGCTTTCGTCTAATGCGTTTTTTTCAATATAATCACTAATTAAATCTATGTAATACGCTTCTTCACCACTTAAAAAATAAATGGGTTTATATATTTTTCGTTTTAAATCGGTGAGTATTTGATTAACTTCTTTCATTTAGAATAATAGTTAAATTTACTTTTTAAAAAAGAAATATACAGCAATAAATAGACACAAAAAACCAACAATGTGGTTCCATTTTAGTGTTTCGGTTTTAAATACTAATAAGGTGAAAAGAACAAAAACACTTATAGAAACTACTTCTTGTATTATTTTTAATTGAAACATATTAAATGGCCCTCCATTTAAATTACTTCCAATTTTGTTTGCAGGAACCATTAAACTATATTCTAAAAGAGCAATTCCCCAACTAATTAAAATAGCTATTAGCATGCCAACATTTTTAAATTTTAAATGCCCATACCACGCAATGGTCATAAAAGTGTTGGATGCTATCAATAATAATATTGTAAATAGGCCTTTGTGCATTAATTATACTTCTCTATTAATTTCTCTAAAATATCAATAGCAGAAATACTAATAACAGTTCCAGGGCCAAATACACCAGATACCCCTGCTTTGTATAAGAAATCATAATCTTGCTGAGGAATGACACCTCCTGCAATAACCATAATGTCTTCTCTTCCGTATTTTTTTAGTTCTTCAATGACTTGTGGAATTAATGTTTTATGTCCGGCTGCTAAAGATGATACACCTAAAATATGCACATCATTTTCAACTGCTTGTTTTGCTGCTTCTGTAGGTGTTTGAAATAACGGTCCAATATCCACATCAAATCCCATGTCGGCAAAACTGGTAGAGATTACTTTCGCGCCTCTATCATGTCCGTCTTGTCCCATTTTAGCAATCATAATACGTGGGCGACGACCATCTAATTCAGCAAATGTATCGGCTAATTCTTTTGCTTTTAAAAAGTGTTTATCCATACTAATTTCTTTACTGTAAACACCAGCAATACTTCTGATGTTAGCTTTATATCTTCCAAATACAAGT
>CANHPI010000328.1 GCA_947462425.1 Bacteroidota bacterium | reverse complement strand
TGTTTCTCTTAATAGAGTTAGGTATATTGACTTTTCAGGCGGGAATTCTGTTGTGTCAAACCCTATGTTAGGTTCGTTAATATTATTTAATAATCTACTAATTAGTTTTTTTCTTGCATTTGCAACTTGGCCAGAAATTTTCGTTTTATTTACAAGTTCATTTTTGAATATAGGGGTGTTAAAATATACCTTATCACAAATTTCAGATAGAAATTGGTTGAATTTCTGTCTGTCATTTATTTTAATAACCTTGCCTTTAAAATACCAAATTATATTTCCATTATCCTTGTAAATATTATCTAAAACTTGGTGGTTTAGTAATTTGATATAATGGTCTAGTATACTATTTAATTCTTTTGAGGCTACCTTGTCATCTAAATTATTGTCTCTAACTTTTTTGATTTTTTGAATATCAAAAAGGGTATTCTTTATCTCTGCGGTATTTTTATAATATCCAAATAGTATTGCTTCGTCGCATTTTTCCGAAAATTCCTGAATTTTTTTATTTGCAGAATTCTCTTCTGAAAAAATTAAATTAATGTAACCGTCAAACTCCCCTTCAGGAACTTCATTTAAGGGTTTTTCAGTTAATCTAAATTGAAAAAATCGTGGAGTCCCTTTTTTGTAATACGATGATTTTGCTGATATGAATGGGAATTCAAAATATTGGTTTAAGTAATTTACAACATTTGTGACTTTTTCAACCAATCTTCCTGCATCATCAATAGCAATGTCTATATCTAAATCAGTTCCTTCGAATAAAATATATTTAAAACTATGGTTTACGTATCGAATTATTTTTTTCTTTTCTAAAACTTCAAAAACTTTTTCAGAATTTTTGATGCCTAATGAATGTTTTGAATAATTATTATAAAAATAGGGGTCTAGCTTAGCTGATGATGTTGCAAAAATGTTTAGCAGGCCAATAAGTTTAATAACATCTTCTGCTTGTTTTTGTGTTGAATAATCATCAAATGCGCCCTCTATTCTCTCTATTGCTCTACGAATAGCTGACCATTGGGTGTAATCTGGATTATACTTAGTAGTTAAAAAGGAATAATATCCATTAATTAAATAGTCGTATACTTTTGGTATACTGTAATAATTATGTTTTTTGTAATCAAACTCTTTAATACTTAAATGATCATTTGATTCTATAAACGAAAAAAGGCTTCTCTCATTTTGACCATATTTTTGTAGCGATAGAGTTAAAATGGATGCAGATAATATATCAAATGGGTATAATTTCTCAGCAGTAGTTTTGTCGAAAAAATCTTTTAACGGGAAAGCATTGGCTTTTTTAATTGTCTCAAAAAGTTTATCAAAATTCTTTTCAAGAGAAATGTCTGAAAAAGTTTGGTGGATTCTCTCAGAGGCTAAAAGTAGTAATTGTTCAACTGGTTCATTAAATGGGATATCTTTAACTCTTCCCTTTACTTTTTCCCACTCTTGACGCTGGGTTCTGGTTAAGTTTAATGCGTAGGCACTAAAATCTTGATGAAGTGTACTTATGAATAAGGTATTCTTATCGGTATCATTTGCCCATTCCGCTAGTTGTTGAATAAAGTATAGTTCAGATTCAGGACTGTTTTTTGATGCAAATTCCAAAAACTTGCCAAATTCATCTACTAGAATAGCTAACCCTTTCCCTGTTTTTTTAAGTGATTTATAATGTTTATCAAGGGCTTTAATCACATCATTACTTGACGTGTTTTTATCTAAGTTGTAAAGTTTTGCGAAATAAGTTTCAAATGAAGAAAATTCACCTACTATATTTAAAAACTCAAACTGAATATTTTCGTTTTTTGTTTTTTGATAATGCTTGAAATGTATTTGGCTCCCTTCAATTGTTTGTTGTAAGGCAAGTAAGAATGATGATTTTCCAGTACCGTATGATCCAATAAGAACATGCGACTTTACCCCAGATTTTGAATCTGAAATAATTGTATCAAATGCTTTAATTGCATTTGATGTAGGGATGTAGTTGAATGTATAATTCTTATCCCTAATTATATTAACCGATGGCGAGTATTTAGCTTTTGTAGTATTCATTTAATATATTCCATTTATCAATATTCGATTTTATTTGAAGCTCTCTAATTCCAGCCGTCTCTGTATATGTTATTCCCTTATGTTTTTTTGTTATCGCTTCAATTTTTTTATAAAGACCCTCCTCATTCAAAACAAAAATATTACCAGGTGAATTTTGTCCTACTAATAACTCTTTGAATGGTATTGATTTGCCATAATTCTCGTTATCTAATATTGAAAATAAAACGATGCTCTCTGGTAAGTCTTCCTGAAGTCCATTCTCGACCTGATACCATTCAACCATTTTACCGTCAGAATTTTCCGACTTATATGATTTCATAATATCTAGATCAATCATTAAGCTTGAGAAATCTTCTTCAATATCAATTTTTGTTTCTTTATATGATGGCTTTAGATAATTTCTTATAAAAACACTAATATCAGAATGAATAGTATTATCGTTAGTGTTTTTATGTTTATCGTCCTCTAGTATTCGTTTAATAAAGTTTAAAAACTGCTCTTTTGTGAAATCAGTTCTTCCTTTTCTAAACTCATTAAAAAATAAGTTATAGACAGACGCTTTATTCGTTTTAATTAAATTGTAATGGAGTAGCCATACAGTGGCTAGATTTTCTATGTATGGGTCATACCCATTTTTTTCATCAAAAATTTTATTTGCTAAAGGTGTTAGTTGATTCGTTGAAGTGTCTATTAATCCGAATGATTTTAACCAATATGAAATTGAGCTAACCATGTTTTTCCCAACACCTAAACCAATAACAGCTGTTTCTTTAGCAAAATCCTCATTTTGACATATGTATTCATAGCCCTTTTTCAACCAAAAGTGCTTGCAAATAAATGATTCGTGTCCTGAAAACTGTAACTTCATAATATTTCAAATGTAAAGGCTAAATCAATTTTTGAAGTATTTATTTCAACATTATAAAAATAACTAAAAAACTTAGCATTTTAAATAAAAGATTATTAGTAAAATTATTTTAATGTTTTAATTTATTTGCATTTTCTCAGTTTAAACTTTCCCCCATCACTCCACAAACACATTATAAATCCCAGTCTCATTCCGCCTAATTTTCCGTGATTTAAACCCAATATTCTTATCATTTACAAGCTCCACCAGGCAAAACTCTGTCCAGTCTTTGGGTATAGCCGGAAATATGAGTGTAAAGCGTTTAACCTGACCTTTCTCCGCAAAGTGAAACTTATTAGGTGCAACGGGTATATTAACGGCCTGTATCATTTCAAGGTCATCTAAAAACTTGCC
>CANHPI010000327.1 GCA_947462425.1 Bacteroidota bacterium | reverse complement strand
TTATGATGGTTCTTAGCAGAACCTTTATAAGCGCCATAATCATTAGCAGCATTGGTTTCTTCTAAAACCGGCATGGTATAATCTTTAATATTACATATATCTACTTGATCCATATATTGACCACCAACTTTAATACTTCCTTTACTTCCAATAATAGTTAATGACGATTCTAAGTTTTTATCCCAAACGGCGGTTGAGTAATTAATACTTCCCATACCACCGTTTACAAAATCAAAACTAACAAAGCCACTATCTTCAAAAGCAGTTGAATTTTGGTGATTAAAATCAGCAAACTTTGCCTGAATATTTTTAATGTCTCCAAACACCCAATACATAATATCAATCCAATGTGAAAACTGAGTGAATAAAGTTCCGCCATCTAAATCTGCAGTGCCTTTCCAACCACCTGCTTTATAATAGCGTTCATCACGATTCCAATAACAATTTAATTGCACCATGTAAATGTCTCCTAATGTCTTATTGGTTACAATATCTTTTAACCAAACACTTGGTGGAGAATAACGGTTTTGCATTACACAAAAAACCGTTTTACTATGCGACAAAGCAGAGTATATTATTTCTTCACAATCTGCCTTACTTAGCGCCATTGGTTTTTCTACAACTACATGCTTATTAGCATCCAAGGCTTTTAAAGCATGCTCTGCATGTAAACCGTTTGGAGTACAAACATTAATAACTTCAATTTCCGGATGATTTTTTAATAATTCATCAACCGTTGAATAATATTTTTCTTGAAGATTTTCAATACCTAATTTTTCTATTGGTGCAATATCACAAACAGCAACCAATTCACAATTTGGATTACGTCGCACCATTTCTGCATGGCGTTTTCCAATATGTCCCTGACCAATTACTCCGAATTTTATTTTTGTCATCATGAAGTACGAATTACTATATTATTTTCTAACTTGTAGGTTTGTCCACTTTCCATGCAAGTTGCATTACCTGAAACATCAAACTCTAAACGATGGCCAAATTCGCTCATCCATCCAATTTGACGGGATGGATTACCAACTACTAATGCAAAAGCAGGGACTGTTTTTGTAACCACTGCACCTGCACCAATAAATGCATATTCGCCAATATTATGTCCACAAACTATAGTTGCATTTGCGCCAATACTAGCTCCCTTTCCAACATGTGTATGCGCGTATTCAGATTTTCGATTAACAGCGCTACGAGGATTAGTGACATTAGTAAAAACCATAGAAGGTCCTAAAAAAACGTCGTCATCACATGTAACTCCTGTATAAATAGAAACATTATTTTGAACTTTTACGTTTTTTCCGAGAACTACATCGGGAGAAATAACGACATTTTGGCCAATGTTACAATTTTCACCCAAAGTGCAATTAGGCATAACATGACTGAAATGCCAAATTTTAGTACCTTTACCAATGTTACACCCTTCGTCAATAAAAGCAGAAGAATGAGCAAAATATAAATTTTCCATAGTTATTTTAAGCTAACAAACTTAATAAATAAAGCTGAAATAGGGCATTTTTTGTGTTATTTTAGATAAAAAAAGATAACATTGTTTAAAATTTAGATTAGTGAGCTACAGATTAAACATAAAATATTATTTAGTACATAATTTAGGCTTTACAAATAAGGAAGCTATAAGAGCTATTGACCAGCGAAAATTAAAAGTTAATGGCGCTATAATTACTGAAAACAGTGAGTTTAACGAAACCTGGGAAATATACTACGAAGATCAACTTCTAAAACCAGATACGCCTTTTACATATATAGCTTTTTATAAACCAAGAGGGATAGAAACAACTCATAATAAAACTATTCCAAATAATTTAAATACAGTATTTACTTTCGAAAAACATTTAGGCTTTGCCGGTAGGTTAGATAAAGAATCGGAAGGATTGCTGTTACTTTCAAATGACGGTAAATATATTCAAAGTTTATCTGATCCTAAAAGAGAAAAACAAAAAGAATATATAGTTACTGTAAACAAACCTATTACAGTTGATTTTATAAACGATATGGGCGCAGGCGTTGATATTATGATATGTAAAACAAAGCCTTGTTTTATTGAAAAAATATCAGAGTTTGAATTTAAAATAATTTTAACTGAAGGTAAAAACAGACAAATACGACGTATGTGCAAAGCACTGGGGTACATAGTTGCAAGATTAATTAGAATAAGAATAGATACAATACAATTAGGTGAAATGAAGCCAGGTGATTTTAGAGAATTTAAAATTATGACAAGTTAAATTCAATAAATTCTAATAATTCTAAATAGTTTAAAAGATAAAAAAGTTTGAACACAATGCAGAATATCTTTTTAACTTTGATAGATAAAAAACATAAATTTTCTAAATAATTCAACTATTTAAAACTTTAAAATACATGATTCACGATAAGGAAGAAAAAATAAGAAAAGCATTTGCCACAAAAGAATCAAGAGAGGTTATGGCATCAGACAGTTGGAAGATATTTAAAATTATGAGTGAATTTGTGAATGGCTTTGAACGTATGCAGGAAATAGGACCTTGCGTTTCCATCTTTGGGTCTGCCAGAACAAAACCGGAAAATAAATATTATCAATTAGCTGAAGACATTGCTTTTAAATTAACTCAAGAAGGTTATGGGGTGATTACTGGCGGAGGTCCAGGTATTATGGAAGCTGCAAATAAAGGTGCTAAACGTGGTAAAGGAAACTCTGTTGGTTTAAATATTAATTTGCCTTTTGAACAAAAACCAAACGATTATATAGATAGAGATAAAAGTATTGATTTTAATTATTTCTTTGTTCGTAAAACAGTTTTCTTAAAATACTCACAAGGCTTTATTGGTATGCCTGGTGGTTTTGGGACAATTGATGAATTATTTGAATCGTTAACTTTAGTGCAAACTAATAAAATTGCTGAATTTCCAGTTGTGCTAGTTGGTATTGAATATTGGAGCGGATTAATTGATTGGATAAAAAAAACTATGTTGCACGAAGAACATAATATTAGTGAATCTGATTTAGAATTATTTAAAATTGTGGATACAGCTGAAGATGCTGTAAAACATATTGTAGATTTTTATAGCAAATACATGCTTAAACCAAATTTCTAAAACAACTTTACTAAGTTTATAAGTTAATGAAGCAATAAACGCTTAATCAATAGACAAAAAACACAAATAAAATCTATAAAATAATTCCCTCTAACCTCAAATATTAGCAAGTAATAAAGAGCTTTGACAATCTTTGGAAACTGAGATCAATTAAATAATATAAAACATGAAAACAATCTTAATAACAGGAAGCACAAGTGGTATTGGACTAGGTATAGCTCAT
>CANHPI010000326.1 GCA_947462425.1 Bacteroidota bacterium | reverse complement strand
TTGTAGCTGCAAAACGTTAGCTTCCATTCTAATGAAATAACAAAAAAAATAATATAAATTTGATATATGGCAATAATAGATGTATTAAAATATGATGGCCCAAACAACGTATTAGTATGGAAATGGCGTTCTTCTTCTAATCAATCTCGTGAAGAAGAGTTGCGTTATGGAACTCAATTGGTTGTTAATCAATCGCAGGAAGCATGCTTTATAAAAGGAGGGCAAATGCTTGATGTTTTTGGTCCAGGTACGCATACACTTTCTTCTAAAAACCTTCCGATACTATCTAGTATTATAGGATTAGCATTTGGTGGAGATAGCCCATTTAAAGCAGAAGTTTATTACATAAATAAGTCTGTATCTATGGATGCTAAATTTGGATTATTACCATTTAACATGATAGAGCCAAATTTCAGAATTCCAATACCTGTAACAAGTCGAGGAAGTTTTGCATTATCTGTTAGCGATAGTAAAATATTTTTAAATAAAATTGTAGGAACAGTTTCAGATTTTGAAACCAAAACTTTATCGCAATATTTTAGAGGAGTTATTACTGAGGCAACAAAAAATGCAATTACAAAAATAGCTCACGAACAAAAATTAAGTCCTTTAGAGCTTGAATCTATAGTATTTGAGGTTGCTACTGCGGTTAGAGGTCTTTTAGCAAACACAATTAAAGAATATGGTCTAGATTTGAGATTATTCAATATTGAAGCTATCCCAATTATTGATGAGGACCCTAAGGTAAAAAAAATAATAGAAGATTATCAACGTATCATGTCCGAAGATACGCAAGAAAGAATGCGATTAAAAAGAAGAGCTGATAATCTTGAAGTTTACAAAGTAGAAAGAAGTTTTGATACCGCTGAAACAGCTGCTGAAAATATGGGAGGAGGTTTAGGTGGAGGCGGAGGAAATTTAATTGGAACAATGGTGAGTATGGGTATGGTAAACCCTATAGCTACTCAAATGGGTAATATTATGCAGAATACTATGCCAAATTCTCAAAACACAACAGCTAGCAGCAATAATGATAAAGTATTTGAGGATTTGAAAAAATTAGGTGAGCTCAAAGCAATGGGAGTTCTTACAAATGAAGAATTTGATGATAAGAAAAAGGAATTACTAACTAAAATTAAATAATTGATGAACTGTACAGCTTGTAAAAACCCCAATAATTCAAACTCTGTTCAATGTGAGTGGTGCGGATATAATTTAACCCATTCAAATGAGAATTTTAGTAGTATTGATATGAATAGTATCAACATTACCCTAAGCTTTGATGGGGCATGGATGTTTTGGGATGCTACGGTTAAAGTATTAGTAGATGATATGTTAGTAGGCTCTGGGTCATTAAAGAATGGATTTCATATTGAATTTGCACTTTCTAAAACTCAACCTATAATTATATTGAAACATGCTTTTTCGACTCAAAAAATAAACATTCCAAAGCTTGAATTTGGAAAAAAATATGAATTTATTTTAAGCTATGACAGATATTTAAAAGGCGATTTTAATAGTACGCCGTCTCGAATAATTGAAACTTAATTTAAAGAAGTTATGATATTAAGTGATTTTTTAATTTTTATTTCGCTCATTCTTGTTGTTTTAGGGTTTTCATTGTATTTGTATTTTTCTTTGTTTAGTAAGCTCTTTTTTCAGAAAAAACAAAAAACAACTCCTGAGCGCGCCTCAACATTTGGTGAATTTATTAATGGCCTTACTGGACCAATTTTCGCATTAGCAGGCTTCTTAATTATATATGCAACTATAATGGACCAAAATGACACAAATAATATACAACATTTTGAAAGTGAATTTTTTAAGTTACTTGATTATAATAGAGCTAATAACCTTGACATTTCAATAAAAAGTCCGAAAACTTGTAATGAAATTAGTGGAGGAGCAGTGTGGGTTTCATTCTACTCACAAATAAAAAAAGCATATCAAATAATAGATAATGATAGCCTTTTTGATAATATACCCAAAAACATAAAAAAAGATTTAGCATTTGCAACCTTTTTTTATGGTATATCAAAAGTTGATACTGTTCGATTTTATTCTCACATTGACAAGTTAGACCTAACAGCTGCTACTAAATCAAATTACGTTTCAAACCTAAAATTAGTAGAACATTGCGAAAATTGGAATAGTTATTTTGTAGGATATACTAACAATTTTGAAACTTTTTTAAAGCAATATTTTTCATTTATCAATTATATTGACAAAGAAAAAACATTGACATCTGAACAAAAAAAAGAGTACATAAATATGCTAAACTTACAAAATGATAATTTTTGCCAGCTAGTAATATACTACTATTTGGAATCATCTATTTGTGGAGCTGAAGAGCTTAAAATGAAGTCGAAATATAATTTATTACCCCGTATTGATAAATCTCTATTATTTCATTTAAATGCAAATACATATGAATAAATATTGTAAATACCTTTATATAAAAAAAATTTACAATTGGTAATATAAAAATTTAGTTACAAAGATGAAATATACACTCTTTATAACCGGTTTAATTTTAATAGTTATTAATACTATTTCAGGTTTAATCTTTCAAGGTTATGCAGCGCATAAAATGCTTTTCGCTGATTTCAGTATTACACTAACCATAGGTCTATTATACTTGATGTACCAAGTGAGAACTGCAGATGGTTTTAAAATAGGCTTCACACTATTATTTGGCTTAACCGGCTTAACAAGGTTTATTTGTGCTGTATCTTCAAACAACGAATTCAAAAACAATTATGCTGTTTAAATATTCATTATGATTTTTTGTATAGAGTGTGTTTTAATCTATGTCAGTCACGCTATGAGGAATAAATAGAACGTTCACAGACAGCACCTAGAAGAAATTGGCGGTTCATTGCGATAGTTTGCTTTAATGTTAACTGATGACACTTTATTATTAATGAATCAACTTTTACCGATAAGGATAATAGAAGCATTAAAAGAAGGGAAATTTTTTGAATCATAGAGCTTTCGAAAAACGAAATGACGCTCTAAAGAGGTACGAGATGCTTTTTAAAGAAATCTTAAAGTAACAGATGTTAAGTATACATAAAAAAATTGTATTAAAATTTGAAGAAATATTTTAATGGGCTTTTATTCAATGTGTACCCTTTTTTTAGTCGCAAGCATAAAGATCCCCAATTTTACTGTTTGGATATTTTAAATGTTAAACTAAAGTTTCATACCCAGATTGGAAAATCCACGCATAATGACCCCCTTTCGCCAAGGCTCGTGTGAAGGAAATAAGGCGCAATACGCCAACTTATACTCTGCTGGGAAATACCGAACCCTATCTTATCTTTAGAATATTAACAATTTTTCTTGCA
>CANHPI010000325.1 GCA_947462425.1 Bacteroidota bacterium | reverse complement strand
TCAAAAACATGCATTATAAAATACAAGCACCTATTTCAGAAATCTTACACATCAATGAAAAAACATTACTGCAATCTAATTTATTAAGTCATGATGAATTTAATTTCTCGGTATATGCCTTTATACTAAAAGATGATTTTACCGAAATAAAAAAAGTAGAACAGAACCTCAATCAAGAAGATATTACGCGTTTAAAATCAATTAAAGAGTTTAAACAACCTCAAAAAAAATCAGTAGCGAAGCAGCGTATCAAAGACTTGACAAAAGAAATTGATTTGCATATTGAAGAATTGATGGATTCTTATAGCAGTCTTACAAATGGCGAAATCTTGGCCATACAAACTGAACGTTTTGAAAAAGAATTACGCTACGCCATTAACAATGGTATTAAAAAGCTAATCGTCATTCACGGCGTGGGAAACGGAAAATTAAAATCAGAAATAGCAGATATCCTCAACTCAATTGAAGATGTTAGTTTTTATGATGCCTCCTACAAAAATTATGGCTTTGGTGCAACAGAAATTTTAATACATTGATTTTTAAATTATATTAAAAACTCAAAACATTAATCATCAAAATGTTATTGATCAATACATAAGTTAAAATTTGAAGTAATTCGTAATATAATCTTTGTTAAATAACGGATAGGATAATTTTTTTGTTAATTGTTTGTATTCTTCAAACAACAACTCTTTTTTTTCTGATGAATCATACTTAAACACAATATTAAAAATATCCAATATGCTTCTATAGCTATACTTTAAATCATCGTATTGAAATAAATCTTCATAATACTTGAGAGTTTTAAAATCCTTTTTCCATTTATAATAAAACATGCACATAAAATGGAATAATTCATAATGGTGTTTGTAATAATGAGGAATATGCTGATTTTTCTTTGAAAAATTAACAATAATCCAATTCATTAATTTAAAATTTTTCGATAAAATTGAAATGAACGTCAGCTCATATAAAAACTGAATGTCAATTTTTTTATTAGGTAAATAAACCTTCATGAAATCATTTATCACCTTTTCAAAATCATCGTTTTTTAAAGCTAATAATTTAATAGATAAAATTCTTCCTGCTAAAATAGGATGAAGATGTACTGGCATACTTTTGTTGTTAAAATTCGATTTTACTGGCAAGAAATTTAAATAGTTCTTTAGTTGTAATACACAAGCTGCAAATAGGTTAATTTCTGATTTTTTAATATTAGTTAAAACTAAATTCGTATAATCGCCATAAAAGCCATTCAAGGTTGTATAATCAACATAGATTAAATAAACACAATTAATAAAATTAGAATTCAAAAGTATAGTGCAATCAGTTACCCTATTTTGATTGAATAATAAACCAATTGAATTACCTAAAAATAATAGCTCTGAATATTCAAAGTTTAAACTTTTAAATCTTGGAAGATTAAATATTTCATTTACCACATCCAACCTTTTCATGTGGATTAACTCTCTAATAATAGAAATAACTAAATCTAAAAAAATATCATTATTACGATGCAAATCATTTACATACTTAACAATCGTTTCTTTATTTGAATCGTAAATTAATCTATAAACTTTCTCCTTATCCAACCATAATAATTCATTACTGTTTGCTTTTACAAAATGTCGATAGTTGTTAAACCCATTAAACTTTGCCAAAATATCCAAAGTATTTATACTCGGCTTAACAAAAGGAGCAAGACCAAATAGTCTTCGTATAGTATTGTAATTTAAACTTTCATCCGTAACCTCTAATATGACATCAGATAAAAGCTGACAGTCTCCTCTATTTGTAATACTAACACCAACTTTTTTTTCTGTCAACAATTTTAAAACATCAATCATATAGGCTCAAATTATAATTAAATATAATCATATTTTTTTTACGTGTATCATTTATGTATCATTTTTTAAAATTAAAATTAATTAATTTGAAAAAATAATTAATCATTTTAAAAAACTAAAAAACAATGGAAAATCAAAAAGAAACTTCAGCTGGTCAAGGGATGGGAATCGCTGGATTAATTACAGGTGTACTAGGGGTAATAACTGCATTTATACCGTGCTTTGGAATGTTTGCAGTACTTTTCGGAGTACTAGCTACAATATTTGGTGCGGTTGGATATTCACAAGCTAAAAAAGGAAACGGAGGAAAAGGTCTGCCATTAGCTGGACTTGTTTTAGGCATCATTGCAACAGCATTTACATTAATATGGATTATGATGTTTGCAAGCGTAGCATCAACAGCTGTTAAAGGGGCTGGAGAAATACTCGAAGCCTCAGAAGAATTTAATAAGGCAACCAAAGATGCGGCTCATGATATGGATTCAGTAGCAAATGCAGCTAAAATGAAAATGGATTCTCTAACAAAATCTATGGAACATAAATAATCTATTTATGCATGAATTAAAAAGCACTTCTTACAAAATAATAAATTCGATTTTTATTTTTATTTTGTTTGGAGTGCTTTTTTATAGTTTCATATATCCATATCTTAAATTTCCTATTAAATCATCTTGTGAAGGCTTGCCAATAAATATCTGTAAAAGTAGAGGATTATCAAGAGCATTTTCAGATATAATTAGATTTAATTTCATTAAAGCCAAGCAGCATAACATATATTCAATTAATATATTTCTATTTTTTACATATCAATTAGCATCAAGAATTATAATTAATTTTTTATTACCAAAATTAAATAATAATCTAATTCTGTTTCTTGACTTAACAACTTCAATTACACTCTTTATTCTCGTTTTCTTGCCCTTAGTAATTTAATTATTATCAAAATAATACCTCCGAGAAATTAACATTTGAAGATATAATAAGATGAGGCCTTTCAAAAATAATTCTCATTTTCACTACTTTCTAAAATAATTTTATCGTTCTATTCGTTAAAACAATCCAAGCTTGTATCTTTAAACTGTTTTTAATAAAGTTTATTATTTATAAAACATAATTATTAGAAACCGCTAATGATAAATGAAAAAGTATGCAAAAAATAAAAATCATCGTTTTGCTTTTAATTTTTAATCTTGGCGTTTACGCCGATATGAAATATCATCCAATTAAGTTTAAACTCAGCACTGAAAAAGAACTATATGAAGAAGGTGAAAAAATTACATTTTTAATTACCATCACCAATTCGGATAAAGAAAAAAGTTACCCGGTTCTTCTACCATACACTCAAAACACAGGTCAAAAATTATTTTACCTCAACCTTTATGACAAAGCGAATAATACAAGCATCTTAAGGGCAACGGAAAATAAATTGATTCATATGATGGTGCATGATACTGGTCACGTTATGATACGCGTCTTAAAACCATTAGAACAAATTACCATTCCAATTTATTGGAAT
>CANHPI010000324.1 GCA_947462425.1 Bacteroidota bacterium | reverse complement strand
TTTTAATTTGGCAATTTGCTTATTGGTTTCTTTAGCAGTTTTTTCGCCTTCTGCTTTTACTTGTTCAGGGTCAAATACAAGACTTGCTAAACCACCACTTAGTTTTTCTTCTAATCCAAAAGTTTTCCCAAATGCTGCACCTACTTCATCTACACTTTTTAATAATACATATAATGGCGCTGAAATAACTCTTATAACTGCTTGTAATATTTGCTTATTTCTTTCCGCAATTTCTTCTTGAGACTTAGCAACTGATTGTTGAGTTTCTAATAAAGTAACTTGACTTTTAAGAGCCTCTTCAGTTTGTTTAATTTTAATTGCAAGTATTTCCTTTTCAGTTTTTCCCTGAAGTTTTAAAACATTTTCAGATTCAGTTATTGCATCAAGGTTTTTCTTTTGGGCATCAGCAGTTTTTTGAGTATCATCTAGAACTTTCTTTTGTTCTGATGATACTCCACCAAGTACTTCTTTAATATCATCCCAGTAAGTATAAATTGCCCCTAACGCAATTACTATTAATCCAATTCCAGTCGACCCAATTGCAGCACGGATTGCTTTAAACGCATCTAAAACAACTGACTTTAAAACGGCAAATGAATCTTTTAATTCTCCTAATGCTTCTAATCCTTGTGATAATGCTAAAGCAGATTGTACTTTTAATAATGTTTTAGCAACATCTTCAGACTCGACTCCAAACAAACCAATTGCACCTTGTAAACCTCCGAATGCACTAGCTAATCCACTTAAAGCAGAGGTCGCAGCCTTGAATTTTGTATCAGGGTTAAAACCATTAATTAATTGATTTGATAAGTCAATTTGGTCACGAAGTTGTCCAGCACGTTTTGCTGCTTCGGTTGCCTCTTTTGAAGTAACTCCATATTTTTCAGCTAATAATGCAACTTGAGCAGTCGCATCTCTGAGTTGTTTCTTTATTGAAATTACCGTTTCTTCGGCTTGCTTTCCACCACTAAATTGTAAATCAAATCCAACTATTTCGTTAGCCATTTTATTCGTATGTTAATTCCATCAATCTTAATAATTCTACTTTAGTCGTTTGTGGTATGCTTGGGTTGAAATCAATGACTTTATTTAATCTCCATAATGCTCCATTTATATAAATCAATTGAGCAAAGTCAAGAGAATAAATATCTTGTACGGTCAAATATAAATAGCAACTTAGAAGCTTACTATCTTTGTTTATAATTTCAGCTAAATATTCATCCCACCAAGCATTAAATAAATTTGCCGTTGGGTATGGATTTGCTACTTTAAAATAAACTTCATTTGGAACTCCAAAATTTAAATCAAGTGTTGGTAGTATTGGGTCATCTAAATGTCCAGCATAAGGATAAACAAATAAATCAGCAGTTAAATTTCCTTCTCCTTCAGTAGTTTCCTTTTTAATTTTCCAACCAGTTGCAGTCGTAACTTTTTTGAAAAACATAATACGAATATTATTGTCTTTACGTTCTTGCTTTAAAACATTATTTTCTTCAACTGCTTTAAATAAATTTGCCCTTAATTTACTATCAGTAGAATCATTAGTCAGAACACTAGGACTAA
This sequence comes from Bacteroidota bacterium, assembly GCA_947462425.1. The sequence goes on along the minus strand of CANHPI010000324.1, from coordinate 1,824 downwards.
ATATTAAATTTACTTCAGTCCTATCTTCAGCAAATTGATATAAACTATCATATTTTCTATCTCCATAAGATTCATTATATTTATTATTATAAGCATCATTATAATAATCATCATCTTCCTTATAAACAAAATCGTAATAACGGGCATTTAATTCCGACATTGGTTTCAAAGAAATTTCTTTTGAATAATCTAATTTATTTGACCAATCAATTGATTCAGATACTGGGTCAGAAAGCAAAAGTAATCCCGTAGCATCTCCCGTTTCTCCATGAAGTAATAATTCCCCAATATCATTAACCTTTAAGAATCCAGCACCTTTACGATAAAATTCAATGTAAGGCTCAATTAAAAGATGAGTTGATTTTTGTGGGTCTTCATAAACATATAAATTAAACATTCGGCAAATCGATGCAAAAAAATCTCTTTGTTGAATCCCTTTAGGTAAGCAATTACCAATTGATATTAATTTAGTGTATTGAGCATCTGCATTGGTAGCATAGTCAGCTTCAAATTCTAATTTTAAATTAACTGGACATAATGTGGAATAAGCAACTCCCGTATAAAATATAGCCTGAACTACAACCGTATCTAAATTATTTAAAGTTAAATCAATTATCCAATCAATAGGAATATTTTGATTATCAACGTTTTGAATAAAATCTTGAGTTATAATTTCAGAACCATTATATTTTACTTTTATTGTAAATGTACCTGGACTTGATAAAGTAAACCATCCATATAATTTTAATTTACCAATAGTCCCATTAGTTCCTTCAAATTTATAAGTCTTGAAATCTAATGTACTAAATAAGACTTTATTTTGAGTTAAATTAAAAGTTACGTTATCCGTTTTACCTACATCACTACCACTTTCAACGCATACCGTAGATTCAACAAGCAATAAATCCTTTGTTAATTGCTCAAGATTTGCTTTATTATTTGGTATTATTAAACTTCTAAAATATGGAGTGTCAAAAAAAGCAGAAGTATAAGTGTAACCTGAAAAATCAATTATTTTAGTAATCAATTCGTGAACAAAAAATGCTGGTCTAAAAGCATTTAAATGCCAATCGTGACCATTATTGCATAGTCCATAATCAATTAAAGGATATACAATACCTAATCCACTGGCTATACCTGAAGCACTCCAAGAATTTTGCACAATTGTTTCATTCCAAACTTGGTCATAAGTGTTAGAAAAATATGGAAACATTGTATCAGCATCATTCAATAACTTATTCCCAATTGCGGAGGCAAATCCACCTAACTCTCCAAATACGGCACATTGATATTCAATAATTCCGTTTTGGATTGTTATTTCCAAAAGGCGAAGAACACCCTTAAAAACTTGAATCTTATTGACAAATATCTGACAATTTGCTTGCTTGGTCGGGTCAAAATTATAACCCACATTTGGCAAATTATCTCCAGGATTTTCAGGATTAAACTGAATATTACCACTGGTAAAATTATAGATATGACCAAACACTTTATTATTGTTTGCATTACCAGGTACGTTAATAGTTTTTGAATAGTTTGTATTCCTTGCTGAAAAGTCTTTAATGTCATCAATTGCATAGTTTAGTTCTGCTCCTAAATCCTCAAATAAATCGAGTCTTTGTTGTTCAATTATTATTTCGGTTATCATTATCTAAATTGGCTATATTGTTTTTGACCTAAATCAAATTGGAGTTGGTAGTTAAATAATTTATCCGAAGTACTTACTTTCTCTTGATAGTTTGTATCCTTCATAACAATTGGATAATAATCTTCATTGTCTCCCGTAGTAATATGTAAATAAACCTCATTAGAAGCAAGCAATTC
>CANHPI010000323.1 GCA_947462425.1 Bacteroidota bacterium | reverse complement strand
GTTTATTGAAATATTGTGAGCTAGATACCTTAGCAATGGTTATGATTTATGAGCATTTTAAAGAGGATTTGATAAATTAATAAACGAAACTAAAACATTAATTTAAATACCAACACTTACAAAAATAAACTGGGCGTATTATGAAAAGCTAAAATAACACAATGAAAAAGACTATCTATTTAATTTTATTATTTACCATTATTGGAGTAAATAAAATGGCTGCACAAAAAGTATTTTCGGCAGCATTTCAAGGTCAAGCAAGCATTAAAGTATTTGTAGTTGAATATGAGAATCAAGCTGATTTAAAAGTGTACAAAGTACCAAATCAAAATCAAATTGGCAAAAATGAAGGTAAATGGTATTTCACCCAATATTCCAATCAAGCAGACAAGATTATTTATTTTGTAAAATATTCAAATCAGGCCGATTTAAAAATATATTTTGTTAAATATGCCAATCAAGCAGGCTGGATAAATAAATCTAAAATACACTTATTGTATTAATTTTGGAACATAATATTGAGTTTTACAATTTTTAAAAACAATCTATGCAATCAAAACTCCCAACCCTAAATGCCGCACTTATAAAAGTAGTTGGTGTATTTTCTTATAATAAAAAAGACATTCATACATTTAACCAAATGGGCTACGAAAATTTGCCAATTATGGGAAGAAATGTAATTGAAAAAGATAAAATTGAAAAGGATAACACTTACATAAGGGATTATTATTATGCTGAATTTGCAGAATTGTTTTTTTCGAATGAAAAAAATGATAAATGCACGTCAACACAAAAATATTTAAAAAAAGAATTTCGGTTTGATTTTATAAAAGGTGATAAATTAATACCAGCAGTAATTATAAACCCTGAGCTTTATTTTTTAAAAAATAATAGTACGGGATTATTCTCACTGACTTTCAAATTAATTGAAAAAGATTTTAACTACCTTTCAGACATCACTTTTTGTGCAAGCTCATTTGATTTTGAAATAAATGAAAACAATACAAAAATTGCATTTCATGAATGGATTTCAACAAATGTTCTAGGTGGGATAAAATTACGTGGAAAAAAAATAGAAACGGATAAATTTAGTGGATCAAAATTTAAAGTTTATTCCATTATTGATGTATTGGAAAAAGAAGAAGATTCATATTATAATCGTGATTTTTTATTGTTTGATATTGCAACACGTTCTAAAATTGGAAGTATAGTAGATAATGGATACTTCGCTCCATCAAAGCAATATTATGATGAAATAATGCAAGATAGCATCAGTGTCTTCAACAATTATAAAGGCCTAGCATTGTTGGATTCCTTTACAATAATTGGAAATAATTTATACCCTGCAGAAGTAATAGATGAAAGGGATTTGATGACTCAAAATACTTTTAATCGAATTTATTTTTCAATTTACATTTTCAATTTATTTGTTCGGTATAATTTGTTTAAATTCAATGCTACCTTTAAAACAGAACCAAAAGAGAAACGAGATGAATTTCAACAGTTTTTATCGGATTACAATTTCAAGCATATTTCCTTTAATTTTTTACCCAATATTTTTTTCAATAAAATGAGAAATGCAATGGGGATAGATAATGAAATTGAACATTTTGAGAGTCGCTTGGATAGCTTGGCTACGAAAATTCAAGAGGATCAGGATAAAAGACAAGCCATTTTATTAGGGGTAATTTCAGCATTGTCGTCTATTTCTGCAATTGAGCCAATCTTTTCTTTTTTAGACAATTTCCAAAAATCATCAGGTATATCAATAATTGTTTTTTATAGTATTTTTTCATTGTTGGGTGTATCATTGGCATTGGGTGTTTTAGCCTTTTTGTTTCCTAGATTATTTAAAAAGATTGTAAATAGTATAAAAAATAAAACTTCTAAAAATGTACAAGCTTAGCAAGGAAAGGCTAGCACATTTAAACATTCATTTTGTGGATTCACAGGATGGTGGAAGCATTTTTTATAAAGATGTTTTTGCTAGTCCTATTGAATTGTTAAATTATATAAACAGCAATAATGCTAGTGAAATAATATTTCAATTAAATGACAGGGTAACACATGTTTTTAACTGCGAACATTTAGGTTATATTGGAAATACTGGAATTGCCAATAAAAAAGAAATTGAATTAAACGCTATTATCAAAGAAAATAGGAATGGTTTTTTGGTGGAGGTGGCTTTGGTTTCAGAATTACAAGTGACAAACACGTTTTGTGTAGTTATAGAAAAATTAGGAGCGGATTTAAATATAATAACTGCGTTTCCTGGTCCTTATGCTCCATCATTTCCTTATAATGGTCAAAATGAATCAGACTATCAATTAAGCGTGAAATTTTGGAATACACATGTTTTACTGAGGTTAAAAGATGTATAAAGCATTCTGAGTGATTTTAGCCCAATAAAACTGAAATTTAAATTGTAAACCAATGCTCAATGAACAGTAAATATTGAAACCTATGGTAATTGTCTTATGGATTGACTTAATTTATTTAAAATTTTAAAAAAGAAAGGTTTAATTTTTACCTTTACAATCCAGCCTAGCATTTATTATTGCTAACTCTTCCTCAATTTTATTGAGTTTTTTTTGAAATAATTTCGAATGGGTTTTCCATATTACTTCTCTCCTACTTAGTTAATTTTGGATTATTTGCAAAAGCTTTTAATACTTGCTCTTCTACAGTGTTATTTTGCATTTTGGCATATACTTGTGTTGTTCTTATATTAGTATGTCCTAATAAGCTTGAAACAACCTCCAAAGACACACTTTTATTTAATAAGAAAGTAGCAAATGTATGTCGAGCTACATGGTGAGTCAATTTCTTATTTAATCCTACTAATCCAGCTATTGATTTTAAATATAAATTGAAGTTTTGATTACTGATATGTGGTAATACTTTATTTTTAACCACCCTATTTTCATTATCATTATACTTTTCAATTATTTGCATTGCCTCAGGAACCAAAGGAATATTAATACTTTCACCTGTTTTTATTTGTTCTCTGTATATAAAGCTAGTATTTTCATTGCTTCTAATTTGCTCCATTAATAAATCTAAAGCATCACTAAATCGCAAACCTGTGTAACAAGAAAAAAGAAAAATGTCTCTTACCTTTTCAAAACTATGGTTTTCAAGGTTAAATGATTTCAACTTTTCAAGTTCTTCAATGGTTAAAAAGTCCCTATGTGTAGGTGTAAATTTCATTTTGAACTTAGCATAAGGATTGCTAGTAATAAGTTCTTGTTTTTCAGCATAAAGAAAAACCGTTTTTAACTTTTTATGGTAGTTGCCATTAATGGTATTTAGTCCAATTCCTTTTTTATGCAAAAATCTATCAAATTCTTCTATAAACGCATAATCAATTTTTTTTATGTTGATATCCTTTGGACCATATTTAATGCAAATAAACTC
>CANHPI010000322.1 GCA_947462425.1 Bacteroidota bacterium | reverse complement strand
TGAGCGATGCGTTTACCTGGTTCCAATCAGTGGCTTTAACTTCAAAACTACGTCCGGTTGCCACTCCTAGTTGCGGGTAGGGGTCTTGACCCACGATGATGGTATTTATTTTGTTTTTGGGTAACGTAAAAATGGTGAATAGCTTTTGAGCAGATGGTGTGTAATTATTCCCTATTGCAGACTCTATGTATTGGAGAAGGGGAAATTGCGTTTCAAAAAAATGTTTCCATGTTTGGTGTACATGAATGGGTTCATTTTTGAATCTGAATTCGAAATGCTCAGTATGCATCGTGGTATGTGTTTAATAATTTTTTCATTGCCTTTTTTATAAAAATGCGGCCTTTCAAAATTATTCATTCACATCAAAAAATATAGTTTACGCAAGGTTGTTGTAAGAACTTAAAAATGGGGTTTGTTAGATAGTATAAAATTGTAAAAAATTAACTTGTTTCTATAAAGCATCAAAAAAAATCTCATGTCTATAAACTGATTTTTTATGAAATAATTTAATTTATTTTATCCACCTATTCAGTCTTAAAATTGATATTTTAATTGCGTATTTAAATTCTCTGTTTTCTGTTTGTATACCACCAGATGTGATTCCTATAACTTCACCATACATGTTTATTAAAGGGCCTCCACTATTGCCATGAGTAATATTAACATTGTGATAAATTCTTGTGTCATCAACCTTATTAATTTTACCATCCTCGGCAATAAAACCTATACCATCTGGGCTTCCTATGGTAAAAACTTCTTGTAACGGCTTTGGATTTTCATCGTTATATTTTAAGTAATTGAATTTTTTATTACTTGAGCAGTCTAATCTAAAAATAATATAATCACCATCCTTACTTTTGTCTAACACTTCTTTTACACCATAAATATCTCCATTTTCAAACATTATTTTACTTTTATTTGGATGCATTCCTTTAAACACGTGGTAATTACTTACAGCAATACCATCTGATGAAACCATAAAACCACTTCCTTGTGAATAAGAAAAACCATCACTATTTACTATATATAAAACGGCTGATGTATATTTGCTAACTAAATCTGCTTGTGTGTTTTTTGGTGCTGATACATCTTCACTATTTAGTTTATTAATTTTATCTAACCTTACGCGAGCTAGTGACTCGTTTGGTTTTAAGCTTAAAGCTTCTTCATAAAACACTTTTGCTTCATCATATTTTTGTTTCTTCCATGCGTTATCTGCCTGCAACATTGCTTTTGTGTATTCTGCATCATTTATTGCCTCTTCTCTTTTATTAATCTCATTTTCACAAACAGCTATTTTATTTATTGGTTCAACTGCATTGGGTTTTAATTCGTTAGCTTGTTGATATAAATCTAAAGCTTCGTCAAATTTTTTCGCAGCCAATAAATTATTAGCTTGCGTTATCTTTTGTTTGTATTCGTTATCAATACGGTTTTGTTCTTTAAGTGTCAAACCATTTTCACATTCTTTAATTTTATTAATCGCAATTGCATCAGCAGGTTTATATTTTAACGCTGTTTCAAAGTACGATTTTGCTGTTTCTAAATCTTGGCTTTGCAAATAGGTAATGCCTTGGTTAATTTGAGTTTCATATAATCCTTGATTTTCAATTTGAGCTAAAAGTTCTTCAATTTGAGAAATTTTAGTTAAAGGATATTTTTCTTTTGGTTTGAGTTTATTTGCAGTTTCAAATTCAGCCTTGGCTTCATTATATTGTTTTTGTGTTAATAAAGTTTGCGCCTTTGATAAACTAGCATTGTAGGCTGCTGTTCTGTTTTTTTCTTCTTCTATAATTTTATTTATTGCACTAATTTTATTTTTTATGGTTTCTGTTCCTTTATAGTTTTTTGCTTCTTCATAAGCAATTTTTGCAGCATCATAGTTTTCCTCTAATAACAATTTATCTCCACGTTCTAATGAAATATCATATGGTTGCTTAGTATTAATAGAATTTGTATTACTTGTAAACGTATTAGTTTGTTGAGTTTTATTAAAATAATACTTGCTATTTTCGGGAGTTTGATTTTTTTGAACCTTTTGAGTTTTATGTAATAGTGCGGCTAAATCAAGAGTCCAGACTAATGCGGCTGTTGATGCAAATACATTTGATAATGTTTGTTGCTGTTTTGCTTTATTAAACAAATTATTACTTTCGTTAAAATCTAAAGATTTTTTATAGTTAGTGTAACTTTGGCTTGCTTGGGCATTCATATAAATTGATGCGCTAATAGCACCAAATCCTGCAACACCATATAAAAAGTGAAACTTACCATTCCTAACTTTATAATCACCCCAACCGGGAAATAAAGCAGACTTTAATAGATGTTTTGCTAATGGTATATTAACTTTTGTCGCGATACCAAGTGTTACATATATTTTTTCGTCTAGCACATAACCATCTTTACTTTGATCCCACATAATTGTTTTACCATTGCCGCCTTTAACTTCAACTATATCACCACTTAAAGTAGTGGCGTTTAATTTACTTCCATCTTCTCTAAAAACCGAGGTTGTAATATTATACAACTCATTAGCTTCTGAATTTATAATGTCATAGGAGATATAAATTTTGCCAGTATTAAATCTAAAATCAATATTTGAAGTATTGGCAGATTGATTTTGTGCATGACAAAATGCACTTATAACTAGTATAAGTAATAATAAACTATTTTTAAAATATACTTTCATTAATAGGTAAAAGATTTTACAACACCATATTTTAAAGTTGTGCCTTTGCGGGCGTAAGCTCTGTAATAATATACTGTTCCTGTAACTAATGAATTTAAGTTTGAATAAAATGGACCTGTTGCCGTTGTTGCGCCTTTTGAAATAACGTTATCGTTAAAGTTTGGATTTGATGTTGTTGTTGACCAACAATGGCCATGATCGATGACTGGCAATACACCCAAATTATTTATTGAACCTTGTAAAGTAGCATTACCACCACTTATTACAAAACTATTCGTTGTTACCGATAAATCGGGAATTAAAACAGATAATTGGTTACTGTATATGATATTATTATTATCCAACTTCACATAGGCTTTCACGTAATAAGTCGTTTCGAGGTTTAAACTAGATGGTTTAGAGTTAAAATTTAAATTGCCTAAAGTTAAGCCATTAGTAGTTTTATAATCATTAACAGTTGGTGCAGTATGTGTTGCCCAACAATGCCCATAATCTGAAGCGCTTAATGAACCTAAGTTTGTAATACGCCCATTTACCGAAAAAGTAGATTCACTTAATATCTGTAATTGGTTAGCAACAATTGAAACGGACGAAAAAGAACTGATTTTAAACTTTTTAATTTCACCATAAATAATTTGTTTATTATTAGTTGAGTAGGAGCAAACATAATAATCGGTGTTAGCATTTAATTGAGTTAATGTACTAGTAAATTCGTTGCCAGCTTTGGCACTATCAAATTCGGTTTTAAAATCATT
>CANHPI010000321.1 GCA_947462425.1 Bacteroidota bacterium | reverse complement strand
TGGTGATCAAACGTTCCTGTTTTTTCGTCAACAAAACGAGGTAATGCAATTGATGCTAAATTACAAACGGCTACTTCATCAGGACTTGTGTATTCAACAATTTCAGTACATAAGTTACTAGATTGAATAGTACCTAAGTGAGATTGATTTGATTTTAAATTACAAGCATCTTTATATAACATATAAGGATTACCAGTTTCGATTTGAGAATCAATAATAGCTGCCCATAATTCACGTGCAGGAACTTGTTTACGGAATTTCCCTTCCTCCTCGTATTTAGTATATAATGCTTCAAACTCTGCACCATGCGATGTATATAATCCAGGACATTCATTAGGGCACATTAAACTCCACATTCCTTCAGCTTCTACACGCTTCATAAATAAATCAGGAATCCACAATGCTGTAAATAAATCACGAGCACGCATTTCTTCTTTACCGTGGTTTTTACGAATATCTAAAAATTGATAAATATCTGCATGCCAAGGCTCTAAATAAATAGCGATAGAACCTTTACGTTTTCCACCACCTTGATCAACGTAACGAGCGGTTTCGTTAAATACTTTAAGCATTGGTAAAATACCATTTGATGTTCCGTTGGTTCCTTTAATGTACGAACCTGTAGCGCGCACTTTATGAATTGCTAAACCAATACCTCCGGCTGATTGAGAAATACGAGCACATTGTTTTAATGTATCGTAAATTCCATCAATACTATCATCTTTGGCTTGTAATAAAAAGCATGAACTCATTTGTGGTTTTGGCGTACCTGCATTAAATAAAGTGGGAGTTGCATGTGTAAACCAACGCTCGCTCATTAAATTATAAGTTTCAATAGCAGCGGTAATATCTTCTTTGTGAATACCAATTGATACGCGCATTAACATGTGTTGAGGGCGCTCAGTTACTTTACCGTGAGTTCTTAATAAATAAGAGCGCTCTAATGTTTTAAAACCAAAATAATCATAACCAAAATCTCTATCGTAAATGATAGAAGAGTCTAATAACTGTGCATTTTTCATCACAATTTCATAAACATCTTCAGCAATTAAAGATGCTTTTTGATTTGTTTTTGGATCTACATAATTATATAATATCTCAATTGTTTTTGAAAACGATTTAATAGTGTTTTTATGCAAGTTACTCACCGCGATACGCGATGCTAATTGCGCGTAATCAGGGTGTTTAGTGGTTAACGACGCAGCTGTTTCCGCAGCTAAATTATCTAAATCAACTGTGTGTACACCATCGTATACACCATCAATTACTTTTTTAGCTACTTGAACGGGATCAACAAACATAGGATCTAAGCCATAGCTAAGCTTTTGAACGCGCGCTGTGATTTTATCAAATTTCACAGATTCCTGAGTGCCATCTCTTTTTATTACAAACATTGCCTTTAATTTTTAATTAGTTTTGATAGTATTTTTTGTCTAGTTAGCTTTATGAAAAGTTATAACTATAATTTCTTATTTTTACTTTAACCACAACTTGATATTAACAAAATGGTGGTTAATTAATTTTTTCCTTTATTTTTGGGGCCTCAAGGGGCTTAATAAAAATTTAACATTTAATGAACGTGTTTTCGGAGGCTAAGATTCCCATACAAGTTTTTAACCTTGTTCAATGATTTTCAAAGAGATAGCTGTTTGGGGATTTAGCAGATAATTTTTTACTTAAAAATCTTCGTCCAAATTAAATACGTTATTTTCTTCTTTATTATTCATCACTCCCGATTTCTGATATTCAGCAACGCGTTTTTCGAAGAAATTAGTTTTGCCTTGTAATGAAATCATTTCCATAAAATCAAATGGATTTATAGCATTATAAAACTTATCGCAACCTAATGCCAATAATAATCGATCTGCACAAAACTCAATATACTGACACATTAAATCAGAATTCATTCCAATTAAACGCACCGGAATTGCCTCTGATACAAACTCTTTTTCAATTTCAACAGCATCCGTAATAATTTTAGTTACTTGCTCTTTTGGTAATTTATTTTTTACATGATCAGCATACAACAAACAAGCAAAATCACAGTGTAAGCCTTCATCACGGGAAATTAGCTCATTACTAAAACTTAGGCCAGGCATTAAACCACGCTTTTTTAACCAAAAAATAGAACAGAACGATCCAGAAAAGAAAATACCTTCTACTGCTGCAAATGCAATTAAACGTTCAGCAAATGTTCCGTTACTAATCCACTTTAAAGCCCATTCTGCTTTTTTACCTACACAAGGAACTGTTTCAACAGCGTGCAGTAATTTATCTTTTTCAGCAGGGTCTTTAATATAAGTATCTATTAATAAAGAATATGTTTCCGAATGAATATTCTCCATCATTATTTGAAACCCATAAAAGAAACGAGCTTCAGGATACTGAACTTCATTTAAGAAATTAATAGCTAAATTTTCATTTACTATACCATCGCTTGCTGCAAAAAATGCTAATACATGTTTCACAAAATGACGCTCGTTATCATTTAACTTATTATTCCAATCACTTAAGTCATTAGATAAGTCAATTTCTTCGGCAGTCCAAAAACTAGCTTCTGATTTTTTATAGTATTCCCAAATATCATTGTGTTTTATTGGAAAAATAACAAATCGATCTTTGTTTTCTGCAAGAATTGGTTCAGTCATATTTTTATCTTTTATATATACTCTCTTTATAAAAATTATTGAGAGATAATGTTTAATTATTGTGTTTACAAATCTGACGAAAAATGATTGTTTTTTTTATAAATGAAATTAACATTACGCATCTTTTTTTAACAATCTGCTATTAACAATCATCGTTAATAAGTAGTTTAAATCCTTTGATATCAAGCTTTTTAAAAGAATTATAAAAAATAATGAAAAATAAATGTAAATGAATTTTGATATAAAAATTCTTTTGATAAGAAGAATGAAATAATGAGGAGTTATCTGTTTTGAAAGCTAACATTGGCAAGGGATTAACTGTTTTATGCATTATAAAGTCATTAGGATAACATCTTGTAAATAAATAAAACCGTCATAAACATTTTTTTATTTTCAAAAAAAGCAACATTAATCTTAAAAAAATAATAGTAGGTTTCAATTAAGGCTTTAAGTTTATAAAAAAACAACTATTTCTTATAACAACAATCATACATTATAGTTGTTTAAAGTTACAACACAATGGAACCAATTTGCAAGCCTCAGTGATAAGTATCATCTTCTATTAACTAAATTTAAGAAGAAACAAAATGTTAATTATGAACTTGAATATAGTTGTTAAAAATAGTTGAATAGAAAGCTGCATTTCAAAGTATTTTAACATAAATAGTAAAAATATCAAAAAAGTGCTATTTTTGTTATCTAAATTTTTAAAAACGAACGATGATTGATTTAACAGGAATTATTGCCATTAGTGGACAACCAGGATTATATAAAGTGGTTGCTCAATCTAAAAACGGAATTATTGTAGAAGGATTAG
>CANHPI010000320.1 GCA_947462425.1 Bacteroidota bacterium | reverse complement strand
GTTAATCAAAGTTACAATGATATTGAGTATATTATTGTAGATGGAAAATCAACAGATAATACATTATCAATTATTGAATCTTATAAAGATAAAATATCAAAAGTAATTTCCGAAAAAGACAAAGGTTTATATGATGCACTTAATAAAGGAATTGCTTTAGCAACAGGTGATTTAATCGGGATTATTCATAGTGATGATTTTTATATCAATAATTTTGTAATTGAAAAAATTGTAAAATCAATTGAAGAAAATAATTCAGATGCTGTTTATGCAGATTTATATTATGTAGATAAAGTGTATACGAATAAGATTTTTAGAAAATGGAAATCGGGAAATTATACTTACGGACGATTTATAAATGGCTGGATGCCACCACATCCAACCTTTTTTGCAAAGCGCAGTTGCTATGAAAAATTTGGAAGCTTTAATTTAAGTTTTGTTTCAGCTGCTGATTATGAATTAATGCTACGTTTTATTCATAAGCATAAAATTAAATTGGCTTACTTACCCGAATTTATTATTAAAATGAGGGTAGGAGGGAAGAGTAACGTATCTTTAAAAAACAGAATCAGAGCTAATAATGAAGATAGAAAAGCTTGGATAATAAATGGTCTTAAACCTAAATTTTATACCTTATACGCCAAGCCTTTAAGAAAAATAATTCAATTGTTTAAGCGCTAATTATTTTTTATTAAATAATTAATTTACTAAAAAGTAAATTGTTACGGTTGCATTATTACAGTTTTAAAAGTAGAGCTTGTTTTAGCATTCGAAATGGTTGTAAAATAAACTCCATTTGATAATTCAGTTAAGTTTATATCAATTTGGTGTTGGCTATTCATCATAACATTTTTTTTATCAAACAATAATTGTCCAGCAGTATTATAAACTTTAATACTTAAAAGCTCATTTTCTATACTAATTGGTTTAATTGTAAAATTACCATTGTTCGGGTTAGGATAAATTTCAAAATCAGATATCTGATTCGTGTAATGGTATAATCCAGTTTGATAGATTAGTTGTTTTAATGCTTGATAGGCATTTATTTTCCCAGCACCCCACAATACAGGATTTGGCAAAGCGGTAGTGTAAGTATCTTTAATTGCGGTTTGAGCAATAATACTTTTTACTTGATTTGGTGTCAATAGTGGGTTAATTTGTAACATTAAAGCTACGATACCGGCTGTCATTGGCGAAGACATTGATGTGCCACTCATCTCACCATAATAATAGGTTTGTGCATTTAAAGGACTGACAAATGATTTAACAACATTGGTTCGAGATGAACCTGTAGCAGAATAAGCGGTATCATATATACTAACGGCTGAAGCAATGGTTAAACCTGGCGCAGTGATTTCTGGTTTCGTTCTATTGTCTATTGTAGGTCCATGACTTGAGAAAGGTACTATTTTATTAACGTTTACATAAGAGTTGTAACTCCATGCTGTTCCTGCAATGTCAGTATAACTAACTTTAGAGGCATAGGCGCCAACCGTTATAGCGGAGTTTGTACAGGCCATTTCTCCAATGGTATAATCTGTGTTTCCAGCAGTAGCTCCGGCAACACCAACCGTTGAAAATGAGCCGTAAACACCAGTCGATTTGTTTACATAACCATCCCAAGCATGAACAGTACCGGCATTAGATTGTATTGTTAAACACAAATTGCGTGGGGTTTTACTGTAAATATCTAAAAAAGCATGTGGTTTTAAATTATAATCTGAGTTTATTAAACTTAATTTAAAATAACAAGTATCGTTATTGTTTCCAACAATAAATGTGTCAATGGTTGTGTTATTTAGTGTAAAAAATCTTGTTTCATTTATTAGTGTGACAACATTGTACAGTGATAATTTAACTTTAAATAATTGAGAAGGCTCGCCCCATATATCAACCCAGGTTTTTTTTTGAGGAAATGATGTATTGAAATTCACAACGGTTTTTAATAAAGTGTCAGATGCAGTAAAACTTTTTTTAACATGCACATTATTTGTTCCATTGTTTCCGGCTGAGACTACAAATAATTTTCCTGCACCTGTTAGGTTGTCGCATGCTTGACTAAACAATGAAGTTCCATCATGTGGTCCTACTGTACAACCCCAACTCAAATTTACAACTGCTGGTTTATTATTAGCTGTAGCGTAATTGTATATGTAGTTCATTCCATCAATAATATCAGACATGCCGGCACTTGTCCATTGCGAAGCTGGTGGCGTAATTCCAACCATTACAATATCACTTTCGTAAGCCACGCCTCTATATTTGCCCGATGTTGGACTGCCATATCCTGATCCTGAAGCAATTCCTGCCACATGAGTTCCATGAGTTTGTAAAGCATTATCTGTACCCGCAGTCATCATACTTAACGAATCGTATAATTCATGTCCATATGAAAAACCAGCAGGAGGTGTACCGTTAGTTTGTTGTTCCCAAACTCTTTTTATTCGATAGATATTTCCCAAAGTATCATAAAAAGTAGGATGTGTATAATCTAGACCTACATCTAAAATGCCAACAACTACATTTTTGCCAGTATAAGCCATTGGTAATCCAATACCCGCATGAACAGAATCAACGCGTGTTGTTTTGCGAGCCATTTCTAAATTTGAATAAATAGGTTCATCTAATTGAATATATTCAATGCCATTTACAGAAATGAAATCATTAAAATTTGTTTCAGGAATTTGAGCTGTCCAAATATTTCCGGCTTTAGTGCCAATGTTTACATTTAAGGCCTTTAATGCAGCTTCATTAATATTTGGTTTTACTTTAATAAATGCGCTTAAATAATTTGTATTTTGTATTGTTTTATATACTATTGCTGAGTTCCTAATAGTATAATTAGGATTCTTTTTACCTAACAAGTATTGTTGTGTTAATGCAGAAAGTTTAGGTTTAGAATTGTCTTGACCCCAACTGAAGTGATTTATAAGAACAATTATTAATAGTAGTAGATTGTATTTCATAAGCCTTGTATATGAGTTTAAATTTATTAACAGGATTTTTATTTAAAAATTTCGAATAAAATGGTTAGAGACTTTAACAAATATATAATTTTATTTAGATTATTAATGAGGTAGTATTATTTTTTATGATGTAGCTTTTTTATTTATCCTTCGATTTTTTTAAGATGAATTAGTTATTATGATTTTAGCAATTATCTTAATATTACTTAAGAATATTAGGTACTTAAATTCATTTAATAAACTAGAATCTTATTTGTAGTTTATTTAAATAGTAACATCAAACACTTTATTAAATTATTGTTTCCGTAATATGGAATTTTTATGTTAAGAAATAGTTATTTTTATTTTTATGATTAAGTTCGCGAAAATTATATATAATACTATGAGATCTTTTTTACAATTTTTATTTTTATTTTCTTTTTCAGTAACAGTTAATGCCCAAACAGACCATTGGGAGACTGTTGTTTACGAAAACAATACTTGGAATTATATTGTTCCAACAGCAG
>CANHPI010000319.1 GCA_947462425.1 Bacteroidota bacterium | reverse complement strand
TTACATATAGTATTGAAGCTTCGCTTCAATTTTTACACTTAGTAAAATTACTCCAACTATGTGACTATGTGTTTTAAAATAAAAATTAAAACACATGCTTCTCTGCATGGTAAGACGAACGAACTAACGCTCCGCTTTCTACGTATCTAAACCCTTTTGCTAAAGCAATCTCGCCCCATTTTTTAAATTCATCAGGATGCACATATCTTGCAACAGGTAAGTGTTTGGGTGTTGGTTGTAAATATTGACCAATGGTCATTACGTCGCAATGCACAGCAGCCAAGTCATTAATTGTTTCTAACACCTCTTCTTCAGTTTCACCTAATCCAACCATTAAACCACATTTTGTTCTAACTCCTGCCTCATGTAGGCGTTTAAGTACTTCCATACTTCTGTCGTATTTGGCTTGAATGCGAACTTGTGCTGTAAGTCTTCTAACGGTTTCAATATTATGCGAAACAATATCCGGCTTTACATCAATGATGCGTTGTAAATTTTCCCACTTACCAGCAAAATCAGGTATTAAACATTCAAATTTTGTTTCAGGGCTAATTTCTCTAATAGCTTTAATTGTTTCTGCCCAAATAATAGAACCACCGTCTTTTAAATCGTCTCTATCAACAGAAGTTATAACGCAATGTTTTACTCCCATTAATTTTACAGAGTTTGCTACGCGCTTTGGCTCATCCCAATCGGCAGCTTTTGGTTTACCAGTAGCTACGGCGCAAAAACCACAGGAGCGAGTGCATATGTTTCCAAGTATCATAAAAGTTGCTGTACCTGCTCCCCAACATTCGCCCATGTTTGGACAATTACCACTTTCGCAAATAGTATGTAATTTATGAGTAGCTACAATATTTCTAACTTTTAAATATTCTTCTCCAATAGGTAATTTTACTCTTAACCAATCTGGTTTACGAGGTCTATCAAGTAGTGTTTTTTCGTTACTATTTTCCATTCTTTAGAACCATTTTTTACCAAATACAAAACCCACATATAAGGTTACAATAAAATTTTCGGCATTATTTTTAGCCATTATTGGTAGTGCCTTTGGGTAATAATCAAATATAACCCCAGTTTCTATTGCTTTCACTTTATTTGAAAAAGGGGCATACTCAAAACTTAAATTTATTTTAGCGTACACCCCGGGATATATTTTTGTTTCTGATAAACCATCAACCAAAGGCCCTCTTCCTGAAATGCTATCAATGGTATGGATTGACGGATTGTATTTTACTGATTCTTGATATTTAATACCCGTAGTACTTTCTCTGTAAACTAATACATAATTTGGTTTAGCAAATGTTAAATTTCCTCCTAAATAATAGGAAGTTCTTATTTCTACAGATTTTCTATCCGACCGTTTAAATAGTGTTGTTTGATATCCTACACCTGCTCTAAGCAGTAAAACGCTATTTAATTTACCATAAATAAATCGTTTTGAATTATCAGTGGTATTTGATACTTTAATTTCTTTTGGATGCTTAATATTTAAAGCTTCTATTTCCAATAATTGCTTTCGTGTTCCGGTAACGTGTTTAGCTCTCATAAAGTTGAGACCAAAACCCCGGCTATGAGCAAAAATCCCAAACGACATTTCATTACGATATAAAACATTTGGATCTTGTCCACTTTCAATAGCTTGAGATGTGCTTTGCGAAAAACACAAACTACTTAAAAAAAGTATTAAAAAGCTGTATAAAAAATACTTATTCATCCGCTAACAAAAGTAGTTAATAATTAGCTAATTAAATACCTAATGCTTTATTATATTTGAGGTAAAATATCACATTATGATTACCAGTAAAGTAACCTATTTAGGAGAATTAAGAACGGAAGCAACGCACATACAATCCAGCACTACAATACATACAGATGCCCCAAAAGATAATCATGGAAAGGGAGAAATGTTTTCGCCTACTGATTTAGTAGCTACTGCACTTGCCAGTTGTATGATTTCAATCATGGGAATTGTTGCTATGAAAGATGGAATTACTTCAGTTGAAGGAACAACTGCCGAAGTGACCAAAATCATGTATACCGAACCTAGACGCATAGGCGAAATCCATATAAAAATAATTTTTCCAAAAAAAGACTATACTGATAAAGAAAAAAAAATATACGAACATTCCGCTTTTACTTGTCCGGTTGCAAAAAGCCTTCATCCCGATTTAAAACAAGTTATTGAGTTTATTTGGTAATGTTTAGTTTTTTTATGGAACGCTGATAACGCAGATGGTTAGGATTTTATAAGAAAAAAAAGAATAAAATGTATTTAATCAAAATCAAATCATAAATAAGCAGCGGTATCTGCGTTCTATGAATTCGCAGCTTCTAAAATATCCGCAGCGGAAATATTGGTATGAGAGGCGTGATAAATACACACACCATCTTTAATTAATAAAACCTGTGGAGAAGCATGTTCTACTGAAAACAAACTAGCTATTTCGTTTGAGATATCACGATGATTTAATAAATCTAAAAAATAAGCAAGGATTTTATCATCATTCTGCCATTTAGATTCCAAACGGCTTAATGCCATTGAACTTATTGAACAACGTGTACTATGTTTAAATAAAAGAACAGTCAGGCCAAAACCCGACTGTTCTTTTGAAAGATTTTTAATGTCTTCTAGCTGACTAATATCTGTAAGTTTATGCCAAAGCATAAATTATACTGATTTTTTATCGGTTATTGCTGTATTAGCTTTAGTATATGCAGGACACTTTTCGCGTGATTTGCATGAAGTAACAGTTAAGAAAAATGCAAACAACAAGATTGATAATAAAGCTAATTTTTTCATATTTTAATTTTTTTTGATAAATATAATAAACAAATTTACACTAATTTAGTATTGAATAAAAAAAACATAACGCTAATGCTACTTTTTTGTAAACAATTAAATGATGAAAAGTTCAATGTTTAATAATTCATGGGATGATAAATTTAACGAAGAATTTAAAAAACCTTATTTTCAAATTCTAAATTCATTTATAAAAAAAGAACGAAACGAGTTTAATATTTATCCTAAAGAGGATGATGTTTATAGAGCTCTACAATTAACTTCTTTTGAAAATTTGAAAGTAGTACTAATTGGGCAAGACCCTTATCACGGCGCTAATCAAGCTCATGGACTAAGTTTTTCAGTAAACTACGGAATTAAAACACCACCATCCTTAAAAAATATCTTCAAAGAATTACATTCTGATATTGGCTGTAGCATTCCTAATCATGGCAATTTAACCAATTGGGCTGCCCAAGGAGTTTTGCTGCTAAATGCAACTTTAACAGTTAGAGCTAATGAACCTGGAAGCCATCAAAACAAAGGGTGGGAAACGTTTACTGATAAAATTATTAATGTAATTTCAGAGGAAAAACAAAACTGTGTGTTTTTATTATGGGGGAATTATGCAAAAAATAAGCATAATTTAATCAATAATCAAAAGCACTTAGTATTAGAAGCTGCCCATCCCTCACCATTGG
>CANHPI010000318.1 GCA_947462425.1 Bacteroidota bacterium | reverse complement strand
ATTTCTTGGAATGAAATAACAGGTCAATCTTTTAATAATAATGTTGTTATGGTTAAAAGCTTGGGTAATGATATTTTTGTTTTCACAAATAATGGTTCAATTTACAAATCAACTAATGGCGGAATTAACTGGATTTTATATTCACAAATACCGATATTAGGAGTACCGTCAAATTATCTTAATGATGCCATTATAAAGAATGATGGTATTTGGTATGTTGGATTAGATAGTCAAGGTGTTTGGAGAAGCGTTGATTACGGAATTACTTGGCAAAATATAAATCAAGGAATAACTGGAAATTTTAGATATTTGTTTTATGATATGCCAAATGTTGTTGTTACAACAAGTACAGGTATCTTTAAGCTTTTAGAAGCCGAAATAGGATGTAATACATTGGTAATTAACACAGGTGTTCTAAGTTTAAATCCTCCAACTTATAATAGTTCAATAACAATTTACCCCAATCCAGCAAACGACCAAGTTACTATTGATTGCGGCAATTTAGCCAATGTTACAGGATGGAGTATTAAAATTACAAACATGCTTGGTCAAGAAGTGTTTAATCAACCTATGAACACACAACAATATGTGGTGCCATTAAATTCATGGACGGGTCAAGGTATGTACTTTATTCGTATCTATGACTCATCAAGCAACCTAGTAAACACTAAAAAGATTATATTGCAATAAGTTTAGTTACGTTACAAATGAACCACAGGAGACTGTGGCTTTTTTGTTAGTAGCATGTAGGCGTAGTGTAATCGTTTTAAATCTACTATAAAATGGTTCGACAACTTGATAGTGAAGGGTACTTAAAAACCTCTTCTTTCGAAGAGGTTTTTTTAGTTTAATGAAAAACTGTACAGTTTTCTTTTACTTAAAAAAGCACCCATTTAGGTTGCCTTTATATTCTGTGAATTTTAATTTACCAATTATCATTCTTTTTTACTGTAGATGTAATACTCTCAGACAATGACTTATTTAAATTATTAAAATAGACTGCTATGTTCGGATAATATTTATAAACAGAATATAGTTCTCCATTTTTTTTATAATATTTACCTAAATTAACAATTTCAACATCATACCAATTTCCTTGCCCGAGTTCCTTTATACTAATTAAATCAAATTTATATTTGCCTTCTTTAATTGATACTTCAATTTGGTATTTTGATGTACGACACATTTTACCCATGCCATTTGCGCAAATTAAATCATCACTTGCACCTTCAAACCTAATGTATTCATTTTCTATAGTTGAAAGAATAACTTCATTTGGGTTTTTATAAGTGGTCTTAATCCACTCTATAATCTTTTTATAAATTTCGGGAGTTGTTTTGCCTTCTACTGGAGTAACAATAAAATCTGTCATTCCTTTATCGGAAGTAAATGTGAACTCTGTTTCTTGGGCATTTGAGTAAAAGCTCACAGCCATTGTAAGAGCAATTAGTATATTCTTCATTTTATTATTTATTAAATTAATCCATTACTTATATTAAATATTAATACAGATTGTTATAGTCAAATATTGATAAGCTAAACTAATTTATTTGACTGCATCTGGAATTCAGTTTGAAAAAAATATTATTTTCTGAAAAATCATTGTTCACATCCTTTCTTTTTCCTTGATGAAAAAGAAACAAAAAATCAAGACCTGGGATTTTCGGCGATCAAAATAGGCTCACTTCCTAAAACTCAAAAACTCCCCCGTTCGCGCACTCACGGGCTCAAACAGTTCGAGTTTCTTAACGGAAGTTTCTCCTTTTTGATGCTCGCCTGCCAAATCCTATGGTCGGATAAATCATCGGAGGTACTATTGTGGATATTGGAATTTGGGATTTCAAAAATTGGAGTTTAACAATTCGTGCATTCGTGGCTAAAAGCTAACGGCTAACGGCTAACAGCTGACAGCTTTCAGCTTCCAGCTCTAAACCTAAAGTAGAACTTAGTATACTTCTATCCTTTTGACTTTACGACTAAAATATATAATATAAAAAAAGCTCCGAAATTCGGAGCTTTTCTGTTTTATAGCAAAAGTATATTAGAAGTTTGGAAGTAATACGTTATCTAAAACATGAATTACGCCGTTTGCAGCTTGTACATCTACCTTTACAATGTTTGTTATTCTATTTCTTTCGTCTGTCAACTTAGCCCCGCCGGTTAAACCAACAGTTAATGTTCCTGTTTCAAAAGTAGTAACCACTTGACCTTGTGTTAAAGTTGATGATAAAACATTATCGCCAGCTACTACATGATAAGTTAAAACAGAAGTTAACTGAGCAGGTGTTAATAAGTCAACAACACCAGGAATCTCAGCATCCAAAGCAGCAAACGCAGCATTAGTCGGTGCAAATACTGTAAATGGTGATGGTGGAGTTGCTGTTGATTGTAATGTTGAAACTAAACCTTGAGCAGTTAATTCACCAGCTAATATTGAAAAATTAGGGTCAGCTGCTGCAAAAGTTACAACACTTGGTAAACCAATCACAGCGTCTACAACATGTATAACACCATTTGAGGCAATAATGTTTGGAGTTACTACTGAAGAAACACCATTTAATCTAACACCCGAAGCAGTACTTACATACATGTTTATAGGGTTGCCAGTTTCTGTACCACCAAAAGTAGCATTTGTTTCAATGTAACCAGTAGTAAGTTGTGTAGATTGCACAGCACCAGTAATTACATGGTTTAACAAAATTTGAGTTAACTCTTCATCAGATAAATCATCCAAACTAGTTAACCCTCTGTCGGTTAAATAATTTTGGAAAGCTGTATTAGTTGGAGCAAATACAGTAAATTGTTCAGTTGAACTTGGCTCAACAAGACCTGTTCTTTGTATAGCTTCCACAAGAGTACTTAGATTAGGATTAGCAACCGCAATTTCAGTAATTGTTTGTTGTGCTGGTTTGTTTTCGTCTTTGCTGCATGAAATAGCAACAATTGAAAGAGCTATAATAGCTACGTTTCTAAATAATTTTTTCATAATGTTTTGTTTACTAAGTTTGTTTGTTATTTTGTTTAAAGTTTTGGCAAATATATTAAACAAAATAATTTGGCAACAAACAAAAAGACAAAATTTTGCACATTTAACAAAAATTAACATCCAAAGCTGATAAATCAATAAACAAACACCCTAGTATTGTGTGTAAAAACCTACTTTTACTACATATATCGTAAAATAAATTATCGTTATTTGCAAAAAATCTAGTATGAAGAAAAATAGCACCTACAAATTACTCCTTATTATTGCTTTAATTTACTCCTTACTTACTCAAGCACAAGAAACACCCATCAATCTCATTGCGTTCAAGTACAACGGAATGTCTGAATCGAGCGAAATTATTCAATGGGAAGTAAGTAGCCCGACTAATTTCAACTCAGCACCCACCGATGTAGCCAGTATACTGGTAGGTTCTTCCATTTTTAATCCCAATACCGGCGACTACATAGCCCGGGTAACCCATACGGATAACACCTCTGGAATTTACAAATACAAT
>CANHPI010000317.1 GCA_947462425.1 Bacteroidota bacterium | reverse complement strand
TGTGAGTTATTATGATTATTATCAACCCGAAGCTTATCTGCCAACTACAGGAACTTACATAGAAAAAGATTTACAAGTAAATGATGAAATTGAAAAATTACGAATCAGTGCTTCTTCTGCATTATTATCAGGTAGGAGGGATGTAATTGTGGTAAGTTCAGTTTCCTGCATTTATGGTATTGGTAATCCTACAGATTTTAAAAAAAATATTATTTCCATTGAAGAAGGTAAAGTTATTTCTCGAAATAAATTATTGCATCAATTAGTTGGTGCTTTATATTCGCGAACTACCGAAGAATTTAAACGAAGTACTTTTAGAGTAAAGGGCGATACGGTTGATGTGAATTTATCTTACGCAGATTATGCAGTTCGTATCAGTTTTTTTGGAGATGAAATAGAATCTATTGAAACCTTTGATCCTCAGTACGGCAATATTATTAAAAAGTTCACTGAATTTACTATTTATCCCGCTAATATTTTTGTAACAGCTCCTGATACTTTGCAAAATGCCATGGTTAATATTCAGGATGATATGGTAAAACATGTAGCTTTTTTAAAATCTAATGGTAAAGATTTAGAAGCCAAACGTATTGAAGAACGCGTAAATTATGATTTAGAAATGATGCGTGAATTAGGATATTGTAGTGGTATCGAAAATTATTCGCGTTACATGGATGGTCGTTTGCCGGGAACTCGTCCGTTTTGTTTATTAGATTATTTTCCAGATGATTATTTAATGATCATTGATGAAAGTCACGCTACCTTGCCTCAAGTTCGCGCTATGTTTGGAGGCGATTATTCGCGTAAGTTAAATTTAGTGGAATATGGTTTCCGATTGCCTTCAGCTATGGATAATCGTCCCTTAAAATTTGAAGAGTTTGAAGAATTGATAAAGCAGGTAATTTATGTTTCTGCTACACCAGCAGAATATGAATTGCAAATGGCAGAAGGAATTGTTGTGGAACAATTAGTTCGTCCAACAGGTATTTTAGATCCAATAATTGAGGTTCGTCCAAGTGGTAATCAGGTAGATGATTTATTAGACGAAATTCATAAAGTAGTTGAAAGAGATGAACGTATTTTAGTAACAACGCTTACCAAACGTATGGCTGAGGAATTATCAAAATATTTAACCAAACTTCAAATACGATGCCGTTATATACATAGCGAAGTAGATACTTTGGAGCGTGTGGAGATTTTACGTCAGTTAAGAGTTGGAATGTTTGATGTTTTAATTGGAATTAATTTATTAAGAGAAGGGTTGGATTTACCAGAAGTATCATTGGTAGCAATTTTAGATGCAGACAAGGAAGGGTTTTTAAGAAATGTTAGAAGTTTGGTGCAAACTTCAGGTAGAGCTGCACGTAATGTTAATGGAAGAGTTATTATGTATGCTGATAAAATAACGGATAGTATGCGAATTACTATTGAAGAAACAGAACGCAGAAGAAAACGTCAAATTGAATATAATTATAAAAACGGAATTACTCCGACTCAAGCTGGTAAAAAGGCTTTATTGCAACCAAACGACTCTGGAGTAGAAGTTACATTCGATGGGAAATTAGTACGAACTTATATTGAACCTAATGTGTTTAGCGTAGCGGCCGATCCGGTTGTTCAATACATGAGTAAAGATGAATTGAAAAAACAAATCACTAAAATAAAAACAGCCATGCTTAAGGCCTCTAAAGAAATGGATTTTACGAAAGCCGCAAGCTTACGTGATGAAATGTTTAGTTTAGAGAAATTATTGGCTGAGAAATAAAATGACAAAAGATAATAAATATAAGACAGTTCGAATTTAAATCAATCATTTATCTTTAATCCTCAATATTTTTTCTAAAACATGAAAATTGCAACCAACAAACTTTCCGATTTATATGAATTTTATAAAACAGAACTATTGTCAATTTACGATAAAGAGGAACTGTATGCTATTTTTGAATTAGTTTGTGAACATTATTTAAGGTATACGAAAGCAGATACCAAATTAAGATTTAATGAAAATTTAAATCAATCCGATGTTTTAAAAATTTACGATACTGCTAAAGCTTTAAATACAGGAGCACCAATTCAATACATTTTGGGTGAAGCTGATTTTTATAATTTAAAATTCAACGTGAATTCTAATACATTAATTCCTCGTCCAGAAACAGAAGAATTGGTATATATTATTCTTAAATCTCAAACTACAAATAACTCATTTCAAACAACTTCAATTCTGGATATTGGAACTGGCTCAGGTTGTGTTCCTATTGCATTAAAAAAAAATCTACCTCATTCAAAAGCGACAGGAATTGACATTTCAGAAAAAGCTTTGGAAGTTGCAAAATCAAATGCTGTAAAAAATAATGTAGTGGTTAATTTTTTAAATATTGATATACTTTCAAACAACCAACAACTTTATACTTACAACATAATTATAAGTAATCCACCTTACGTTTTAAAATCGGAGGCTAAAGAAATGAATTCTAGGGTTTTAGAACACGAACCTCATATTGCACTTTTTGTAGAAGATAATGATCCTATTGTTTTTTATAAACGAATTATTGATTTATGTAAAGATCATTTGGATCAAAATGGCTTCTTATATTTCGAGTTAAATCCATTATATGCATTAGATGTAAAAAACTATGCAAATGACAGTAAAATATTTAATTTTACCGAAGTTTTAAACGATATGAGTAATAAACAACGATTTTTAAAAGCACAAAAAAGATGAAATTTATTTTAGTACTATTTACTTTTTTTCCTTCACTTTATTTTCTTAAGAAAAAATAAAATCATTAGACGATATACCAGCCAAATCAAAAAATAATCCAGTAGTATTTAAATTACTTTAAAAAACCTGTGTCATTATCGAATAACGATAATTAACAGAATTAATACTTATGACATTTTCAGTTTCTACAGACAAATTAATTACGTTAAAAGATATTCAACATATCTTAGATTCAAATGCAACTTTAGTTTTATCAGAAAAAGCTAAAGAAAATATTGTAGCTTGTCGCGAGTATCTCGATAAAAAAATGGCTTCTCAAAAAGCACCTATTTACGGTATCAATACTGGTTTTGGCTCTTTATGTAATGTTGTTATTCCTGATAATGAACTAGAACAATTACAAACTAATTTAGTTATGTCCCACGCTTGTGGTATGGGAGATGAAGTGCCTTTAGAAATTGTTCGATTAATGTTATTATTAAAAGTTCAATCTTTATCATATGGAAAAAGTGCAGTTCAATTGCAAACCGTTGAACGTTTAATCGATTTATATAATCATAAAGTTTATCCAATTGTATACGAACAAGGTTCGCTCGGTGCTTCAGGTGATTTATCTCCATTAGCACATTTATCTTTACCATTATTAGGAATGGGCGAAGTTAATTACCAAGGAAATAAATGTCAGGCAGCAGTTGTTTTAAAACAATTAGGTTTAGAACCTATTACCTTAAAATCAAAAGAAGGCTTAGCATTATTAAATGGTACACAATTTATGAGCGCT
>CANHPI010000316.1 GCA_947462425.1 Bacteroidota bacterium | reverse complement strand
TAAATATATTACATTCCAAGCTTGTGCTCCATGAGGGCGATGAACCAAGGGGACGGTTTCTAACTAAAAAAGACACTTAATTTGCTCTTATTTTACTATCCTGAAGCTAGAAGCAATTTTCAAGGTCAAACATTCCTACATAGTTCTCGTTGATCAAAATATAAAATAAATATAAAATCAATTCAGTATTCTTTTTACTGTTAGTGTCAGGTTGTAGTCTGCAATTCGTATAACTCTTTTAAATTCTATTAACGTATTACTTTTTTGCACTCATAATTAATGTTTTGTTAGAATCACACGTAATTATATTTTCAATAAATTAATATGTTTCTAAAAAGCAAAAAGTAATTTATTTTATTGTTGACTTCTGTTGCCGATTAAGCATTTATAAAGTACTAAATTTCTAAAAAGTATTTTTATCTTAGCGATATAGATGATTATTACAATTCTGCGAGTGTAATTTACTAGCATAACTATAATTAAAAAGGTTTAGTTCTAGCATTTTTTTCTGCTATACGTCTTAAATTTTCTTGGCGACGTTTTCCTCCTAAATTCACTTTTTTATTTTTATCTTTCTTCTCATGAAAAGCACCATTTGGTGTAATATGTTTAGGAAGTTTCTTTAATGATTTATCTCTTGTAACTGGTTTTTCATCCTGAGTTAAATTAATAGATATTTCAACAGCTTCAGGTATATCCAACATCTCTAATTTTTTCTTCATTAAAGTTTCAATTTCCTTTTGCATAGGTAAATTTAGTTTTGTAATAAAACTTAGTGCAATACCAGTTTTATCTGCTCTTCCTGTTCTACCAATACGGTGAATATAGGCACTTGCTTCTTTTGATGGCATATCAAAGTTTAAAACATGCGTTACATCTTTTAAATCTAACCCGCGTGCAATAATATCTGTGGCAATTAACAAACGATGCGTTCCTTCATCAAACTTCTTAACCGCACTAAAACGTTGGGGCTGAGATTTGTTTGAGTGTATGACACCAATATCATCCGAAAATTCAGATTCTAATTCTTTATAAATATCATCTGCTATTTTTTTATTTTTCACAAATACCAAGACTTTACTAAAGTTTTTTTCTGTCTTTAACAAATGCTCTAATAAATTTACTTTCGTGTAAAAATTAGGAACGTGATACGCTTGTTGAATAATTTTTTCTAAAGGTGTTCCTCTACTAATTAATTCAATATATTCTGGTTTGTAAAAATAATTTTCAATCATCATTTCTACATCCTCATTTAAAGTGGCCGAAAACATTAAGTTTTGACGCTTTTGAGGAAGGATATCTAATATTTTAATTAATTGAGAACGAAATCCCAAATTCAACATTTCATCTACTTCATCAATAACCAATTTTTGAATACTACTAAATTGTAATGTTCTGCTTAAAGTTAAATCAATTAAACGACCGGGAGTTGCCACTAAAATATCTACACCATCATATACTTTTTGTTTTTGAATATTAATATTTCCACCTCCATAAACACCTACACACCTTGCATGCATATAGGTTGATAGTTTAGCAACTTCATCAACTACCTGCACAACTAATTCACGCGTTGGAACTACTATTAAAACTCTTGGTTGACGTTGTTCAGAGAAGGTTAGTTGTCGTAATATAGGAAGCAAATAAGCAAAAGTTTTTCCGGTTCCCGTTTGAGCTATACCTACAGCATCTTTACCCGACATAATAACCGGAAACGCTTTTTCCTGAATAGGAGTGGGATTTTCAAAACCAATATCGCTAAGTGCGTTTATAAGTTGTTTTGTAAGGTTTAAATCTTTAAAAGTAATCATAGCCAATGTGAATTTTGGCAAAGATACGTTAATTTATTGAGCCTACGGATTTCTGATATTTAGAAGGTTTAACAAAAATATTCTTACCAATAAGCCGGACCAAATTTTTTTGTCAATTTTGATTTTGGCGCAAGCGTATAGAAAATCTGATCAAACCAAATTAGTAATTTAGGGGCTAAAACAAACGAATTTAATTTATTACCAACATAGTTTGTGTTTCTTAAGGCAAGTCTTCCACAAACATCTAATCCTACGCCAAGCCATTGCGTAATTTTAAATTGAACAGTAATTCCAGGTTCATAAAAAAGTAACAAACGTTTTTTTGATTTTATAATTTTAATTCCATTGTTATGTTGAGTCCAATACATACCAGTGCCAAACTGAATAGGTACACTTAATTGCCAGCGTTTTGTTTTATGGAAAACAAAATCGGCGTAATAACAAATATAACCAAACTTAAAATAATCGTTTGTCATTATTTCGTTTCCATAAGCGTCGGTAATCATTTTTTTTTCATAAACATCGGCATCTAACCAACTATATCCTAGGCCTAGACGTAGTTTTCTTTTAAAGCTTAATCCTAATCTAACACCTGAAACTCTTGTTGCCGTATTATTTATAAATGAATAGCGCGACTCTAAACGAGTATCAATACTCGGGCGAGTATTAAGAAAAACTTTAAAGGTATCTAAAAACTGACCTTTAACACAAAAGGAAATAAATATAAAAATGATGACAGACTTTAGTTTCACATTACAAAAATAATTGAGTTTAATTGTTTATAATTTGATTAGTCAAAATTGTATTAACAGCTTATGAGTAGTAATTTTGTGAAAATGAATTCAATTTCTTCTTTTTTAGATACACCCATTGGTTACCTTAAAGGTATTGGTCCGCAGCGTGCGGAAGTATTACAAAAAGAATTATTTATTTTTACTTATAAAGATTTAATAACGCATTATCCCTTTAGGTATGTTGACCGAACACATTTTCATAGTGTAAGAGAGGTAACCGAAGATTCTGCCTATTACCAGCTAAGAGGTCATATTATTGAATTAGATTTTGTAGGTGATAAGCGCACCAAACGTTTAGTGGCTAAATTCAGAGATAGTTCAGGTGTTATAGAGTTAGTTTGGTTTCAAGGCGCTAAATGGATGGCAGAAAAATTAAAATCCAATACAGAATATATTGCTTATGGTAAAGCAACATCTTTTATGGGGCGCTTTAATATGGCGCATCCAGAAATTGATTTAGTAACCCCTGAATTATTAGCAAGCCAATCTTCCTTTCAATCGGTGTATCATAGTACCGAAAAATTAAAATACAGAAATTTAGATAGTGATGGAATTCGTAAATGTTTACGACTACTAACAATTCAGATTAATCAACAAAATATTACTGAAAGTCTTACTAATACAATTGTACAAGATTTTAAATTATTATCTAAGTTAGATGCTTTAAAGCAAATTCATTTTCCAGATTCAAAAGAATTATTAGAGAAGGCAAGATTTCGTTTAAAGTTTGAAGAACTGTTTTATGTTCAATTAAAATTACTACGAAGTAATGTATTCAGACATCAAACTATTCAAGGATTTGTATTTGAAAAAGTGGGTGATGTGTTTAATGATTTTTATAACCATCATTTACCATTTCAATTAACCAATGCTCAAAAACGCGTAGTTAAGGAAATACGAGTTGATATGGGATCAGGAAAAC
>CANHPI010000315.1 GCA_947462425.1 Bacteroidota bacterium | reverse complement strand
AACTGTTTTATCTCGTTATTTTCTTCTTTTAAAACAGAGCATTCATTGTAAAACTGATTAAATAATTTTGCTAATTCATATGTGTAATTAGCAACAACTGCAGGATTGTAAGTGTTTGCAGCTTCTTCTAATATTTTATCGAAATCGTATTGTATTTTTATCAGTTCTTTTTCTTTCTCGTGTAACGTAATGTTATCTGAAATAGTTATATCTGTAGTGTTATTATAATCTCTTAAAATTGATTTAATACGTGCATGAGCATATTGAATAAAAGGTCCTGTATTGCCATGTAAATCAATACTTTCTTTAGGATCGAAGAGCATTTTCTTTTTTGGATCAACTTTTAAAATAAAATATTTTAAAGCGCCCATTCCAATGGTGTTATATAATTGTTCTTTCTCTTCTTCTGTAAAGTTGGTTACTTTGCCCGATTCTTCTGTTGTTTCTTTAGCAGTAGCTATCATGCCGTCCATTAAATCATCAGCATCAACTACAGTTCCTTCGCGACTTTTCATTTTCCCTTCAGGTAATTCAACCATACCATAACTTAAATGATAACACTCTTTAGCCCAAGCATAACCTAGTTTTTCAAGTATTTTAAATAACACTTTAAAATGATAATCCTGCTCATTACCAACGGTATAAATCATTTGACTAATAGATGAAAACTCTTTAAAACGTTCAATTGCTGTACCCATATCTTGGGTAATATAAACAGAAGTTCCATCGCTACGTAGCACAACCTTTTCATCTAAGCCGTCTTTTGTTAAATCAATGCAAATACTTCCGTTATCTTTTTTATAAAAAACACCTTTTGCTAAGCCATCCTGTACTACTTCTTTACCTAATAAATACGTGTTACTTTCGTAATATATTTTATCAAAATCAACTCCTAGTTTGTTGTAGGAAATTGCAAAACCATCATATACCCAGCCATTCATCATTTTCCAAAGGTCAATGATTTCTTTATCGCTAGATTCCCATTTTAAAAGCATTTCCTGAGTTTGCAACATGATAGGTGCTTTCTTTTCAGCGTCATCTTTAGAAGTTCCTGCTTCTATTAATGTTTGAACTTGCTTTTTATATTCTTTATCAAAAATCACATAGTATTTTCCTACTAAATGATCGCCTTTCATTCCGCTTGATTGAGGTGTTTCTCCGTTTCCAAATAATTGCCAAGCTAACATACTTTTGCAAATATGAATCCCACGGTCATTTACTAGGTTTACTTTAATAACATCGTGGCCCTGTGTTTTATTAATTGCTGCCACCGAGTAACCTAATAAATTATTACGAACATGGCCTAAATGCAAAGGTTTATTGGTATTTGGCGACGAATATTCTAGCATAATTTGCTTACCACTACTTTTTGCCGGTTTAATACCATAGTTTTCTTGCTGACTAATAGTTTTAAACTCAGACAACCAAAAATCATTAGATAAAGTAAAATTTAAAAAGCCTTTTACTACATTGAATTTAGTAATAGAAGTATTGTTTTTTAATAATTGCTCACCAATTAATTCTCCTGTTTTTTCGGGCGAAGTTTTAGAAGCTTTTATATATGGAAATGTTACCAAAGTATAATCTCCTTCAAATTCTTTTTTTGTTTTTTGAAGAATAATTTCGTTTACTGAAGATGTTAAACCAAATAATTCGTTTATAATGGACGATATGCTTTCGGATAAAAAATGCTCTATATTCATAGGGCAAAAGTACACAAATTTTGGTTTATGAATTAACTATATTGATATCTACAGTTAGTGTAAATTTAGTATATTCGCTATTGTTATTTTAGATACTTTATGAGGAAAATTTTAGTAACCGGAGGAGCAGGCAATGTTGGCGGTGCATTAGTTGAAAAATTAGTTCAGGATAAAAATAATTTTGTTGTGGTTGTAGATAATTTATCTACTGGATTTTTATCAAAATTACCTTCTGCAGAATACGAAAACTGGAAATTCATAAAAGCAGATGTTAATAATTATCGTGAAATTTCATCAATCATGTTAGCATATAATTTTCATTATGTGTTTCATTTTGCTGCAGTTGTTGGAGTTATTAGAACTCAAGAAAATCCGGTTAGTGTTTTAAATGATATTTCTGGCATTAAACATGTGTTAAATTTATCAAAAAACTCAACTGTTAAACATGTGTTTTTTTCCTCTTCATCAGAGGTTTATGGAGAGCCGGTAGAATTGCCACAGCATGAACACCGCACCCCATTAAATTCTCGTGTGCCATATGCAGTAGTTAAAAATGTTGGTGAAAGTTTCTTGAAAAGTTACCAACAAGAGTATGGGTTGCCATATACTATCTTTCGATTTTTTAATACTTATGGTCCAAATCAAAGTACCGATTTTGTAGTGTCTCGTTTTTTAGCATTGGCGCTCAAAAATCAAGATATTACTATTTATGGTGATGGTTCTCAAACGAGAACTTTCACATATATTGATGATAATGTAGATACTATTTGTACTATAATGAACGAAAAATTGTTAGAGAATGATGTCATCAATATTGGTAGCGATAAGCTAATGACAATTTTAGAACTGGCAAATTTAGTAGTTTCATTAACTAACAGTGCGTCAAAAATTATTCATATACCTGCACTTAAAGATGGTGATATGACTCGCCGTCAGCCAGATAATACAAAAATGAAAGAAATATTAGCAAGGGATTTAATTACTGTAGAGGAAGGAATAAAAAGAATGCTGGCTAATGAAAAGTATTTGAAATCAATCGGTTTGTAAATTATGTGTGGAATTACAGGAATTGTTGGACATCAAATAAATAATTCGGTATACCAGACTGCTATAAAAAAAATGAATGATGCCATTGCTCATCGTGGTCCAAATGCAGAGGGTTTTTGGAATGATGAGCATTGCTTTTTAGGACACCGACGTTTATCTATTATTGATTTATCTGAAGCAGGAAATCAACCTTTTATTTCACAAGATGGTCGCTATATATTAATCTATAATGGTGAATTATATAATTATAAAGCATTAAAATTAGAACTTCAAAGAGCTCAACAGGGCTCAAAAGATTTACCATATATTTTTAAAACAAATACAGATACCGAAGTTGTGTTAGCGGCTTATTTTCGTTGGGGTATAGATTGTGTGAAACGATTTAATGGTATGTTTGCTTTTTCTGTTTGGGATAAAGTTGAACAAAAATTAATTATTGCTCGAGATAGATTAGGTATTAAGCCATTATATTATCATTACCAAAATAATGTGTTGTTATTTGCTTCTGAAATCAGAGCCTTGATACACTCAGGTTTAATCGACAAAAAAATTAATGTAAAATCTGTTGCTGAATATATTCAGTATACAACTGTTAATGCACCAAACACTATTTTGCAAGATATTTTTATGTTGATGCCAGGGCATATTTTAGAATTACAAAATGGTACATTAAAAATTCAGCAATATTGGAATATTAATGATTATACAAAATCAAAACAGGATTTATCATATAAAGAAACCTGTACTAAAGTAAATGAATTACTAACGGCCTCAGTTGAAAGACAGTTAGTT
>CANHPI010000314.1 GCA_947462425.1 Bacteroidota bacterium | reverse complement strand
TGTTCCTTGTCACCGTGTTATCGGTTCGGATGGAAGTTTAACTGGATACGCTTGGGGGCTTGACAAAAAAGAATGGTTACTAAAACATGAAATTGAACATTCGGGACCTGTTGAGGGGAGATTGTTTTAAAAATAGGCTTCGACTCCGCTCAGCCTGACAAAAAAATCATTTCACCTTTTGCAACTTAACATAAACATTTCTATCTAAAGAAATTTTTCGTACATTCTTTTCTATATTAATGCTTTGCCATTGAGTTGTTGGCTTAATTAAAATTACTTTATCGGTTTTAATTTTAATAGGCATATTAAATTCATTTAAACAGTTTATATATCTAAACGATAATTTATGATTCTTGATTTTATATTGCAGTATTGGTATTTGTGTTGTTCGTAAATATTGATTAAACATTGGCATAAAATCAAACCCTGTATTTTCAATAATAAACGATTCTAGCTCTTTTGAAGAAACGGTTTTATGATAAAATATTTGATTCAAATTCCTTAATAATAATCTAAAATTTGCATCATCATTCATTACTTGCCTGATCATATGAACCAACTGACTGCCTTTGTTATACATATCTCCACTTCCCTCTTGATGTACACCATATTTACCTATAATTGGAATATCGTTATCAATTGATTTTTTAACGCCTTCGCAATAATCATTACCGGCCTCTTTACCAAATTCACATTCGGTAAACAACACCTCGGCATAAGAAGTAAAACCTTCATGAATCCAATTATCAGCTACATCCCTGGCAGTGATATTATTCCCAAACCATTCATGTCCACTTTCGTGCACCACAATAAAATCCCATTTTAACCCCCAACCTGAATTTGATAAATCACTGCCTGTATAGCCATTTAAATACAAATTACCATATGCTATGTTACTTTGATGTTCCATGCCTAAATAAGGCGCTTCCACAATTTTATAATAATCTTCATAAAAAGGATAAGGTCCAAACCAATACTCAAAACATTTGATGGTTTTAGTTACATTAGGCTTTAAATGCTGAATAGCTTTTTGCTTATGATAATTCAACACCCAATAATCGGTAATTAATTTTCCATTTTCACCTTCAACAGAATCATGCAACAAGGAATATTTTCCAATGTATGGTATAATATTATAGTTATTAATTGGATTTCTAACTTCCCATTCATACGTCGTAAATCCTTTACTAGGGCTAGAATTAATTTTTCTTACTAATTTACCGTTACCTATGCCTATCAAACTATCAGGAACTGTAATTAATAAAGAACAAGAATCAGGTTCGTCACTTTGAATATCTTTACATGGATACCAAATACTAGGTCCATTTCCTTGACAAGCAACGCTCATCCAAGGGTTACCCATAGAATCTTTTTTCCAAACCCAACCACCATCCCAAGGTGCGTTTTTTGCTTCTTTAGGTTTACCATGATAAAATAATTGAATCGTGTGCTTAGAGTATTTTTCCTGAGAAGTTAAACTCATCATCCACCGATTATTTTCTTTTTTATAATTAGTAAATTTTTCTCTATTAATAAAAACAGAATCTACTTGCAATGGATCTTGTAAATCTATTTGCATTACAAAAGGTAGGCTATCTGAAATAACTTTATAAGTAATAATAGTATTCCCAAAAATTGATTTTGTATTATAATCTGGTTTTACGGAAATGGTATAATGTGTTACATCCCACCACGACCTAAAAGAAGTGTTACTGCCAATTAAAGTGTCTTCTTTATTTAATATTATAGCCTGAGAAAATATTAACTTCGAAAAAAATATAATAGTGGTTACAAACAAAAATCTCATAATGATTTACTTAAGGTACTTTTTAAATTTTCATTAAAGTCTCCAAAAACCTCCGCATCCAATTGCTTAAACTCACTAGAAGAATAACTTTTAGCAAAGTGCTTATTCTTTAAATGATGTATTTTTTGACAAATTGTATATAATGGTTCAATAATATGCGAGGCAATAAAAATAGTTTTATTTTTATTATTTAGTAATTCAATAATCATTTGCAATGTTTTATTTGACTCCATATCCAATCCATTAAAAGGTTCATCCAAAATAAATATTTTTTTGTCTTGCTTTAATTGAGAGATAATCAATAGTTTTTTCTTCATTCCTGTAGAATAATTATCAATAAATTCATCCAACGGCAAATCAAATATTCGCGCCAATTCAACTTCATCATAATTCAAATTTGTATTAGGAAATACAGATAAAAACTCTAGTCCTGTTAATTTTGGGTAAAAAAATGATTCTGAATCAATATATGCTATATCATTCTTTTTTATTTTTTGACCATTTAATTCGATTGTTCCTTTATCTTCAGATAAAAAACCGGCCAAAATATTAAAAAAAGTTGTTTTTCCGCTTCCATTCAATCCAACAATACCGTGCGTTAGATTTTCTTCGAAACTAATATTGATATTTTGTAATACAAGTTTTTCGTTATAACTAAACGACAAATTATTAATGACTATCATCTAAATAATTATTTAAATTTTTAATGGCTTCTGCTCTTGATTGAATATAAAAAATAAGGGTTAAAGGTGATAGATAAGGAATAAACAAGCCTAAAATCATTATAATCAATTTAATCTGAATACTGTTTCCTTGCTTTTTGTATTGATAATCGGCATACTTTAAAACTATAACGGTAGCTAACATCAATAAATTATAAAGTAAAAAATAGAGGTTAAATAAAAACAAATCGAAATTAAATAGTGTGTTAACAATTAGTACTGGAGCATTTACAATTACTAACTTAATTACTGCGGAACTTAACAAACTTGATAAAAATTGCTTTGGTGTTTTGTTGGATGCTTGTATCATCTGCACACTTTCGTTGACTTCATAAAACGAAAACACAACAGCATTAGCTATAAATAATGCAACCAAAGGAAAAAGTTTTAAAGGACTCAAAAACACTGCTATTAATATCAAAGGAACTAAAACAAACAAATTCTTTCTGATTCCTGAAATAAAAATGTAATCCTTTTTAAAATAATGAGTTAAAAACAAAAACTTAAATTGAATTTTATGTTTAACATCAATTAATGGAATTGCAAAAACAAGCATATGCAAAATAAATAAACTGTACCAATAACTTGTAAATAAAACCGGAATTGAAACCGGTAATAAAAACAACTGATACTCTGTAATTATCTGTGTTTTAGCTGAATTAAAATGCTTGTAAGCAAACGATAAATCACCTCTGTTTTTATGAAAGCTATAAAACAAATAAGTAATAATAGCAATCATATATAATCCAACTTTCTCTGGGTGATTAAAGGCAAAATAAGAAATACAGGAGGCTAAAGCCAATAATGGAAAAAATAAAATCCCTAAATCTCGTTTAAGCTGATAGAATCTTATTTTAAGAAGTTGCATACTTACCCCTACTTCCCACCTTTAGCTTTCTGCATAGGATTACCACCTGTACTTTGTCCGCGACCAACTGTTTTTCCTTTAAATATATCAAAACGATTTGGAGCTTCGGTTATATTCCAAGTATTATTCTTTTCATCAATGTCGCATGTT
>CANHPI010000313.1 GCA_947462425.1 Bacteroidota bacterium | reverse complement strand
ATATTATAAAGCATTATTTTGCCAGTCCTTACAATACCGTTTGCATCTATTTGCCAAAAGATATTTGCACCGTTCCATTTTTTTGAAGTCCCTATTTCATACAAAGTCAATAACTTAACAGTTTCATTATATCCAAATAGTTTTAATAAGATTAAAGCAAAATTATTATTATCGTAATCGGTTAAGGTGGCATCTAATTGCTCAATATTTAAAGTAAACATTGGTTTAGGCGGATTTTCTTTTAATACACTATGAATAAAATTGACGTTTTTTTTATTGTCATTATAAAGTCTATAATCGTTTAAAATGTAATCAGGTTTTTTGATTGAATTTCCTTTTGTCAAATACCATTCACTTACATAAAAACCATTTGTTATTATTTCATAAACCTGAGATTTAGGCAAATAATAAGTATTATTTGAAAAAAGTATTTTAAATGATTTTACATTATAATCTGTATAACTATCAAATTTTACTAAATAGCACTTCGTTAATAAAGG
Organism: Bacteroidota bacterium; assembly: GCA_947462425.1. Next base: position 3,052 of record CANHPI010000313.1, on the reverse strand, counting down.
GGGTTTAAAATGATAGCCACATTTATCTATTTTATTGCACCGCCCGACATGGTCGCTTAAATAGTCTTTTGTTTCCGTATCAATATAACGAGTAAATGTTTTTTTACCGTTGCATTTAGGGCAATCAAAACGAGTTTTTAAACCGTTGTATTTTTGTAAAATGTATCTCATGTAGGTTATGTAACTTAAAAAACAATATTTTTTTTAATGTAAATAGCCATTCCATAATCTTTACGAATGGTATCAAATCCTAATCCTTTTTTAAGACGGTCGCTAAAAGTATTTATTGAAGTAACCCTATAACCATAATCCAAACAGTAAACTTTATATTCATTATAAAGCTCTTTTAACGGTTTAAATTCATTTATATCAATAACATAATTATTGTCATCTAAAAACATTTTTATACTGTCTGTATGTTTTTTGTAGCTTTCAAGTGCTTTCATTACTTGTTCGCTTTCTGAAAACCTTTTATTTTCCAATATTCGTTTTAAACCCTCTAAAACCCAATTAAAAACACCCGACAATTCACTATTAATTATCTTTTGTGGCAATTCATTATCTCTTTCATTTTCAGGTATTGTAACATCAAAAGGGATTATTAAAAACCGTCTAAAATATGCGTTTGTATGTTCCACATCGGACGGTAATTTATTGCAATTAAAAATTAGTTTAGCGTATTTTCTAATCGTAATAGGGTTACCGTATGGCAAACGTGCCACTACAGGTTCGCCACTAACTAACTGTTTAAATATTGAGGCTTCAAGTTTACCGTTTAATTCACTTGCATAGTTTACCAACTTATTCGCAATAGTTGCTCTATGGTAGCCAGTTTCATTTGTTAAGTTTTCAAGTGAATGATTTGAAGTGTTTTCAATTCCTAATAAGGCGGTTACTACTTCAAAAAAAACGCTTTTACCGTTTGCACCGTCCCCATACAATAACAAGGCTTTCTCTAATTTTAAGGTTGAGGTTTCTGTAAATACATAACCCATAAATTCAGCTAAAATATTTTGAACTTGTTTATCGGGCAATACCCTATTTAAATAAGCGGTAAATATTGGGGCGGTTGCATTTGGATTATATTCAAAAGGTAATTGATAGGTTAAAAAGTCATCGGGGTTAAACGGTTTTAAAATCGTTTCTTTTGGGGTTATTTCAAATGTGCCATTTTTGAGATTTACTAATACAGTATTCTTATTATCTATGGGTGTAGGTAAATAAGATACAGACATAAACTGTTTAAACAGTTTTTCTCTAAAAGGAAAAAATCGAGCATCAAATTTTGAAACGCCAAATTTTAAAGCTACTTCGCCTAAAAAATTTTCGAGCTCAGGTTTATCCAAAATGTCCCAAAACGCACCATTATACACATAAATAAAATCATGTTTTTTACCAAAATCCCACTTTTGTTTTTTTGCCAGTTCAACTAATTTTTCAATGGTTATAATTAATTTGTGTTTCTCTTTGGCAAACATTTTACTTAAATCTTTCTCAATCCTTTCTCGTTCATCTTTTAAAATTTCATGATTTGGGCAATCATTTGAGCTTGTTAATTTTTCAATCTCTTTTAATCTTAGCTTTAATTTTTCTCTTTGCGGAAACGCTATCAAATCAAAATCGATCGGTTCAATTTTATTGAGTAATTGATTTAAAATTTGTTTATGTTCGGTTTGCTCAGGTAGTTTATTTATTAAAGTTTCTGTATGTGTTTTTAAATCATTTATATTAAATTGAGTTTCCATTTTATTTGATTAAATTTTGATAATGGTTTAACAATATTTTAATCTCAGTTTGTCGGTTATTTAGTTGTTTATAGTTTTTATGATAATTCCATTCTAAAAACAATTCATTTTCAATTCGTTCAAACTCTTTATTAAGAAGCTTAATTTGTTTTTTTGCGGTTTTGTTATTTTTTGTTTCCATTTTAAAAAAGTTTAGTTTGTGGATTAATAGGGATTAATTCGGGGTTTGTTGTTAAATACCATACATAACGATTAGTATGTTTGCATTTATCTTTTTTAGCTTGCCATAAAATCCCGCTTTTTTCAAACTGCCTTTTGTATCTCGTTAAACATTTTTGTTCAATTCTTAATGCTTTTGAAACCATTGTACATGAACTTAAATGTTTTTTTAAATAATTATAGAAACATGTTTTTTGTGCTTTGTGCTTTCTTTTTGTATTTTCGTACTGCTTAAGGATTGAAGATTTTAATGGGGCTTTGGTGCGTTTCTTACTCATCGTTGCCCCCTTTCTTTTTACCTAAATTAACTAAGGCATTTTCAATATCAGTTCGCTTAAAATAAATTCGGTTGCCTATTCCGTATGGAATTAACTTACCTTTCTTAACCCAGTTATGTAATGTACTTAAATCACATTTAAGTAATTCGCTTACTTCATTTCGGGTTAATAATTCTGTGGGGTGCTTTGGCTGAAAATTGGTTTTCAGTTCCGCTAATTGATTTTGTAAACCCTCAAATAAACTTGTTATTTGCTCAGGGCTTACCTCTCTTAAAATTGTTGATTGTGTCATTTACTTATAGTTTTAAATTATAAGCAAATTTCTTAAAACCCTTATTTTATTGGGGGTGTGGACTAAATCCAAATTGTACCTAAATTGTACCTAAATCAATTTATCAGCTTAGCGTCCTTTAAATAGCTTTTAATTAATTGAGTTGAATGGTTACTTGTATTACTTTTTAATTTTTTGTAATGGGTAAAATCAGTTTCATAATTTTCATCACAAAACTTCAAATATAAAGCGTGCCTATTTCTAGGTATTACTTTTGTTTCAATTAATGTTTGAAAAATAACACTAAACTGAGCGTACCATTTTCTTTTTGGTTTACTTTCAACAATAACTTCAACTAATTTCGAAAACACATTCCATACATTAATATTTTCAGTAAATATTTTTTCAAATCCTTTTGGAGGTAATTTATTTACAGGCTCTTTACTTTCGTTTTTATCCGTATTTAAGGCTAAATCATTGCTTTGCTGAGGCTCTTTGTTTTCTAACCATTTTAAGTACTCTTTATAATTTTTAATTTT